>NZ_JBFUHK010000068.1:0-18527 GCF_056402435.1 Rahnella sp. P4_A8
GGGTACATGGGTACATCAGCGGCTCGCTGGAAAACACACAGTCAATTCCGAGCTTACCTTTGCTGTTTTTCACCACGTTGAAATCATTTTTCAGACGTTCACGCAGTTTTGCCGCCAGCGGATCCTGAATGGTTTTCGCCAGATCCACGACAGCAATTTGGGTCGGATCAATCTGACCACCCGCACCGCCCGTCGTCACCACCGGAATTTTATAACGACGGCAATAGGCCAGCAGCGCGGCTTTAGGCCGGACGCTGTCGATAGCATCAATGACATAGCTGAACCCTTGATCGAGCATCTCCGCCACGTTATCCGGCGTAATAAAATCATCAATGCAGGTGACTTTGCACTCCGGATTAATCGCCAGAATGCGCTGCGCCATAATTTCCGTTTTTGCCTGCCCGACGTTTTCACGTAACGCATGGATTTGACGGTTGGTGTTGGTCACACACACATCATCCATATCAATCAGCGTGATCGCGCCAATACCGGTGCGGGCCAGCGCTTCCGCAGCCCATGACCCCACTCCGCCAATACCAATCACASAGATATGCGCCTGCGAGAACAGCTCCAGCGATTGCTGACCATAAAGCCGGGCAGTTCCGCCAAAACGTTGCTGATAAGCGTCGGAGTAAGTCGCTGTCATGAAAAGATAAACCTCAGTGCGTTCGAAGACTTTGTCGTTTGAAATCTAGTTGGATGGCGCGTATGCCGTGAACAACGGCTTGCCGTTCTGCGCTGATTTTAACACCCAGACGCGTCCATAGTGATTATAAAATCCTGCGGAGTGGCCAGCGTCAGGACCAATCCCCTGATACATATCGAAATGTTGTCCTTTAATCGCACCACCAACATCCAGTGCGACCATCAGACGCATATGATATTTACCGGTAAACTTGCCTTTATCGTTAAGCTCCGGCACTTCCGCCAGCAAGGTAGTACCCGCCGGGATCAGCGAACGGTCAGAAGCTACAGAGGCTTTGGCAATCAGCGGCACACCGCTGGCACCGCGAACTGGCGCGAAAGGTTCAGGCTTGAAGAAAACGAATGACGGATTCTGTTCCAGCAATTCACGCACTTCTGCCGGGCTGTGAGTATCTGCCCACTGGCGGATCGCCTGCATAGACATATTCTCACGCGCCACTTCACCGCGGTCGATCAGCACTTTGCCGATACTGCGGTAAGCGTGACCATTCTTGCCCGCATAACCGAAGAACATGAACGGGCGACCATCGCCGTAATCGACATAACCGCTGCCCTGTACTTCCATCATAAAGTTATCCATCAGGGAGTTGGTCCAGGCCACCACATAGTTATCACTCAGGGCACCGGAGTAAATCGAAGCACGATCGGGCAGACGACCGCGTTTAGGCGGCATACGGTACAGCGGATACTGGAATTCGCCCTGACGGGTGTAGCGCGCCTGCACAACTGGCGTGTAATAGCCGGTCAGTTGCACGTTACCAAAATTGTCAGCACCTTCCATCTGATAGGCGCTGATGCCGTACTGGCTAAGATTGCGGGTATCAGCCCCGGAGCGCAGCCATTGTTCAACAGCCTGGAATGTCGTGTTATTACGACCATATAAAGAAGAAGAGGCAATTTGTACCGCAGCGACCTGATTAGAGTAATCCAGCGCATTTACCGGCTTGCCTGTAGCATTCGGCTCATTCACATATTCAAGCGCATTATCCAGACGGCCATCTTTATACTGCTGGCCCCGGTCAGTCGGTCGCGAAGAACACCCCGCCAGCACCGCTAACACCAGACCACCCAGCAGATATTTACTCCAACGTCCTTTCATTATTCCGCGCTCTCTTACTTTCAGGGAAATGGCTGGCGAAACGATAACAAACGCCCTATCAGAAAGGAATTACCACAGCCGAAAAAAGTGTACTGAGCCAAATTGAACACCAAACGGCGATTTTGTGCATAAAAAGCCAGCAACTAAGTGCTTTATTTGAATAAATTCAAAAAAGGGTTGCACGAAATCTCATGGGGAGTATAGTTCGCCTCCATCGGACGCGGGGTGGAGCAGCCTGGTAGCTCGTCGGGCTCATAACCCGAAGGTCGTCGGTTCAAATCCGGCCCCCGCAACCAATTCGATATCGATGCATTAAATGCCCGGTTGAATTGTACGATGAATTAAAGCAGTATACGGACGCGGGGTGGAGCAGCCTGGTAGCTCGTCGGGCTCATAACCCGAAGGTCGTCGGTTCAAATCCGGCCCCCGCAACCAATTCGAGACAGACGCATAAAGATGCTCAGTTCGAATAATGTGATGAAATAAAGCAGTAAACAGTAGTGACGGACGCGGGGTGGAGCAGCCTGGTAGCTCGTCGGGCTCATAACCCGAAGGTCGTCGGTTCAAATCCGGCCCCCGCAACCAACTACTAAAAATCAGTGAAAAACATCAGGCACCCTAACGGGTGTTTTTTTGTATCTGAATTCCGGCGAAGCGCGGAATAATCACCCCGCCCCCGCGCGACTCATCCCATCGTCGACATCCCGCCTTGTGCGAAATACGCTTTGATCCCGGCCAGAATTGACTCCGCCACCTGCTGCTGAAAATGCGCAGTCCGCAATTTTTTCTCTTCATTAATGTTACTGATAAACGCCGTTTCGACCAGAATCGACGGAATATCCGGCGCTTTCAATACCGCGAATCCGGCCTGATCCACTTTATTTTTGTGCAGATGATTAATCTTTCCCATGCGCGTCAGCACTTCTTTGCCAAATTTCAGGCTATCGCTGATGGTTGCCGTCTGAACCAGATCAAACATCGTGTGATCCAGATACCGGTCGCCACTTTTACTGACGCCGCCTATCAGGTCAGATTCATTCTGCGTTTGTGCGAGAAAACGTGCTGCGGAACTGGTGGCGCCTTTGGTCGACAACGCAAAAACCGATGAGCCTCTTGCTGCCCGACTGGTAAAGGCATCTGCGTGGATAGAGATAAAAAGGTCTGCCCGCAGTTTTCGTGCCTTTGCCACGCGGACTTTGAGCGGAATAAACACGTCTTCATTGCGGGTCATATGCGCTTTCATATTGGGTTCACGCGCAATCAGCTTCTGTAATCTGCGGCCAATCTGCAACACGACATCTTTCTCACGGGTCTTGTATTTGCCAATGGCTCCCGGATCTTCACCGCCATGGCCGGGATCAAGCATAATCACCAGTGGCCGGCTTCGCCCCGCCTGGCCGTCTTTCTTCGTTTCCGGCGGTAATGTTCTCGCGACATCTCCGCGGTTGTAATCTTCCAGTAACGCCAGCAGCGGATCATCCTGAGCACTGATCTCACCTTCTTGCGGATACAAATCGATCACCAGCCGGTTATGGAATTCAGCGACCGGTTTCAGCGTGAAGACATGCGGATTGATTGTACGCTTTAGCTCAAACACCAGACGCACCGTTTTGGTATCAAACTGCCCCACCCGCGCCTGCCGGATGTAAGGATCACTTTGCTGGATTTTTTCACCCAGTCCCTTGAGCACACTGTTGAGATGCACGCCTTCGATATCCACCACAACGCGTGGCGGATCACTGAGCAGAAACTGCTTATATTTTAAGGGCGTGCTGGATTCGAGGGTGATTCGGGTATAAGTAGACGAGGGCCAGATGCGTACGGCAATAACCTGTGAGCTGGCCGCAAAACCTACTTTACTCACGCTGAGCATCCAGGAAGCAGCTACGGTTTGCAGGAGGCGTCGTCTTCCGGGATTGTGAGTATCGTCAGTCATGCAGTCTCAAAAAGGTCCAAAAGTTAAAAAAAGATGATAAAAAACTCAATTTACGAATTCTAACGAATCATATCCTGCATGTCATTCCTAAACATTTAGTCTATTTATCAATTTGTTGTATGTTTGTGATAAGGGTTAAAACAAAAACAGAGATTTCTTACTTGCCACAGGGCCATAAAAGAATAAAAATACAAAAATTACGAATAAAAATTCATACGAGGTTTTGCCGTGAAGGAACGTAGTACTGAACTGGTCCAGGGATTTCGCCACTCAGTTCCCTATATAAATGCTCACCGTGGCAAAACATTCGTTGTCATGCTCGGTGGAGAAGCCATTGAACATGAGAATTTCAGCAATATTGTCAATGATATCGGCCTGTTACACAGCTTAGGCATCCGTCTGGTGGTTGTTTATGGCGCCCGACCGCAGATTGATGAGAACCTTTCTGAGCATAATTACGAACCGATTTATCATAAAAACATCCGCGTCACCGATGCCCGCGCGCTCGAGCTGGTTAAGCAAGCCGCAGGTCTGCTGCAGCTCGATATCACAGCGCGACTTTCGATGAGTCTGAATAATACGCCACTCCAAGGTGCGCACATCAACGTCGTCAGCGGCAATTTTATCATTGCTCAACCGCTGGGCGTCGATGACGGTATTGATTACTGTCACAGCGGCCGTATCCGCCGTATTGATGAAGAAGCGATTCACCGTCAGCTCGACAGCAATGCCATTGTCTTGCTTGGCCCGGTGGCAGTTTCGGTTACCGGTGAAAGCTTCAACCTGACTTCTGAGGAAGTAGCGACACAACTAGCAATCAAACTGAAAGCGGAAAAAATGATCGGCTTCTGCTCTTCTCAGGGGGTAATCAACGAGGAAGGTAATATTATTTCCGAACTGTTCCCTAATGATGCACAGCAAAGAATTGATCAGATGGAATCCAGCGGTGACTATCTTTCCGGCACCGTTCGCTTCCTGCGCGGCGCGGTGAAAGCCTGCCGCAGTGGTGTACGTCGCAGTCACCTGATCAGTTATCAGGAAGACGGTGCGCTGGTTCAGGAACTGTTCTCGCGAGACGGTATTGGTACGCAAATCGTGATGGAAAGTGCCGAGCAAGTGCGTCGTGCAACCATCAACGACATCGGCGGCATTCTGGAACTTATCCGGCCGCTGGAGCAACAGGGTATTCTGGTGCGTCGTTCCCGCGAACAGCTGGAAATGGAAATCGATAAATTTACCATTATCGAGCGGGATAACCTGACCATTGCCTGCGCAGCGCTTTACCCCTTCCATGATGAAGGGATTGGCGAAATGGCCTGCGTGGCGGTTCACCCCGACTACCGCAGCTCTTCACGCGGTGAAATGTTACTGCAACGCGTTGCCAGCCAGGCGAAACTTATGGGGCTGAACAGGCTGTTCGTACTGACGACCCGCAGTATTCACTGGTTCCAGGAACGTGGCTTCAAGCCAGCAGAAGTGGATGTGTTGCCGATTCAGAAACAAGAAATGTACAACTACCAGCGTCGCTCCAAAATACTGATCGCCGAACTGTAAAAATCTCGCCACCTTTCCTCCGTGGTAAAAAAGGACGCTCTCGCGTCCTTTTTATTTTGCTTTGCACATCAGCACGTTATTTATCCGCGTGCGGTTCCAGCACCTGTTGCAACGTGGAGGTGTCAGGCCAGGTTTTAAAGCCCTCAGGCACCGCATATTGTGGGATCTTGCTATCGTTGCCTGAGACCTGCGAAAGCATCGCCAGACCATCCTGCTTCATTACAGCCTGATCGAAATAATCCGCCAGTTGAGTTTGAGTCAGCCCGGCAATAACCCGGATCACATTCGTGCGGGTATCAAATTGCGGATTTCCGCGACTGAAATCATTCCCCAGACGGTCGGCTTCCTCATCTAGCGTCTGCGGATTTTGCTGCATTTCATGCACCAGTCCCTGTTTATATTGCAGAAACTCATCATCCTTCATTTCACGCAGACGTTTTTCGGCCTGCTGATAAAATGCCAGATAGCGCTGATACAGATAGTCAGGTTGCTTGCTGTTACTTTGCAGCAGGAAACCAATCCCCCACTGTTTTCCTACCGGAATAGGGAAAGCAAACACGGCATAACCCAGCTGTTCCTGTGTCCGAAGCTGGCTGTAGAACCATGGCTGAATAATCTGTCCCAGCAATGCACTGTACGCCATGCTCTGAACTTCATCATAACCGGTGGGAACATATACCGCTGCCAGTGCTGAGTCCGAACTTGTCCCGATACGCTGGATATTTGCTTTCAGCGGCTGAGTCACTACAGCCTGCTTTCCGCGCCACCACCGTGTCCCATGCGCGCCCAGCTTTTGCATAATTTGCTGAGACATCGCTTTAACCTGATCAGCCGTCATGTTCCCCACAACCATCATTTCCACGGCAGCATGGTGAACCAGTTGTTCACGGTAAGCGTTCACATCATCCAGTGTGATGGCAGAAACCAGCTTTTCACGCTCGCTGCGCTCGGTGTAAGGCACCCGCGAAAGTAACTGAACCGGTTGCAGCGCCAGCTCAAACGCTTTTCCTTTATCTGCTGAAGCTAAGCGTTCGAGATACCATGATTTCGCCTGATCAAGCTGTTCCTGAGTCGGTTTGAAATCGGGATAGTTATCAACCAGTGCGGCCAGTAAATCAGGCAGACACTCGGTAAAACCTGTGGCAGTAAACTGCAAACCGTTATCCGGAGATGTCCCGAACGTGATCCCGCCAATGGATGCCTGATAACTCAGCTGATCAAAAGCCACGCCGGTGAGGTAATCCGTCAGGCCATAGAGCACCTGATTTTTAGCCGTGCTGAGCGACTGCTCATTGCGGAAAGAAACAGTCACATTGGCTTTAGGCTCATCAGCAAAATAACGACTCGGCATGTAGAACACACGCAAACCTTTATCTTCAACCAGCAGCTGAGGTTTCGTCGCCGTCGAATCTTTAGTGACCAGCGCAAGTGAATCAGGAATGTACGGATTCAGCGCCGGCAGCGACAGCGAAATCCCCTTCCCCAACGTCTGCCACTGCGAGTAGGTTTGCGCGGGAACTTTATCAATTTCATAAGGCGCATTAACGAAGTAGGCCACTTTATTGTGCGGCTCGTTCGGACTGATGATCCAGTAACGCGCATTTTGCGGCGTCATTTCTGTTAGACGTGCCTCAATCGCTTTGGGGTCATACTGGTCAGTCAGATAAGGTGAGTCGAGAACGTGCTCGACAGGGACCCGCAACATGGTGTCCACCAGCCATTCGACATAATCCATATCACGCGTCAGCGCCGGATAGCGGAAGTCGAGCGCCATAACGTGGGCAATTTCATCAAAATAGGTTTTTTTGATGCCCTGAGCGCGTATTTCGTTGAGATAGTTGAAAATGGCTGCAATAACCGTATCGCGCTGCGCCAGTCCCTTATCAGTCAGGGAAACAGAGATATTGAATACGCCCATATTACGGTTAACCATCGGGTCCGCACCTGCGCTGATCCCATCGGCATAGCCTTGCTTCTGTAACCAGTCTGATAAGGTATTCGGGCTGCGGTTACCCATCAGATAGCTGATATAGGTGTCTGTTTTACTGCGAAAATGGGCACTATTATTATCAATTGCAAATTCAACCCGTAATTCTTTGCGCGGCTGTGCAGGAACGAAATGGATAAACTCACCCTTTTGGTCTGCTGTTAATGTCGGGACCGTAATCGGCGGCACGGCTGCGTGGTGATTGGCAATCTGACCAAAGGTTGTAGCGGCCAGCTCAGCAAGTTCAGGCAACGGTTTATTACTGTAAATCACACCGACCATCAGGTTGGCAGAATAGTAGCGCTGATAAAAAGCCGTCAGCTGATCATGAAGCTTACTGCCCGGTTTATCTTTCAACGTATCCAGGTTACCGCCTGAAAAACGGGACGCCGGATGCCTGGGATTTAATGTCTCTGCGCGAACTTGCGCCATCCGCATGCCGTCACGTGATCGGGCCATGGTCAGTTCAGCGTTCACCGCATTACGCTCACGGTCCCCGTTGGCGGGGTCTAACAACGGTTCACCGATAGCATCTGCAAGGCGATCTACCGCTTCTGGCATGGCATCGTTTTCTACTTCAAGATAAAACGCGGTACGGTAAGAAGCAGTGCTGCCATTGTGGCTGCCACCGTGTTTCTTAAGGAATTCAGACAGACTTTCCGGCTGAGGATATTTCTTCGAGCCCATCAGTAACATGTGCTCAGTATAGTGGGCAAGACCCAGCTGAGAATCAGGATCCTCCAGCGAACCGACAGGAATGGCGAGCGCGGCGAGTGATTTGGGGGCTTGAGAGTCAGAAACCAGCAAGACGGTCATATCATTAGCCAGTTTAATTGCCTGATACTGGCGAGGGTCGTTCTGACTTTTATTGATAGCTTGTGCAAAAGGCTGCCAGTCGGCTGCACTTGAAACAACAGGGGCCCAAAAGGTCAATAACAACAGTACCCCGGAAATGCGGGTAACGTGTTTTAACATTGCCACTCTCCCTCAATCGAATAAACGTGCCACACGGGCAATAAATATACAGCTCACCGGTAGATGAACCTCAACAAGCTGTTTTGAGCGGTTAAGCCTGCTAAGCCCCCGCAGAAACAGGATAGTTGTGAAAAAAATCGAATCGGGATTTTCTTCCTATGTTCCGTCACGTTTTAACCATAAAGCCAATTACTCCCTATAGGGAAAAATAACCCTGTTAAACCACTCTAAGCTGTTAGCCCGCCATTGCAAGTGGCTTAACAGTATTTTTGTCCGGTAATATGCGGCTTACAGGCACAACTTCAGGGGCCAAAATTGCATATTAAGCGCTGCAATATTGCCTGATATTTTGCCGGCGTTTGAATTGTCGCAGTGACCAGCTTGCAGGATTGTGCATCTGAAATGCCTGTAAACCGATATTCCCAATCTTTCGCTAAAGGCTCAGTCCCCTTTCCTGCCACTGAATATGCTTCAAGCTGGGAATGTGCTTCTGACCACGCCTGCTGAACCTGCCACTGACGCATAAACCCATTGCTCAGTGATTGGTAATAATTCAGGAGCCCCAGAATGGAAACTGACAAGAACAACATGGCGATGAGCGCTTCCGTGAGGCTGAAACCTTGCTGTGCTGAGTGGTTTTCATTCATTGCAGATCTGCTCATCAGCCTCAGGACAAAAATCCAGCCATCCCTGTGTCAGCGGTGAAAAAATCAGATTTCCACCAGTCTGTTTTTTAATACTGACTTGCTGATACTGCATAACCGGCTCATTGCCTTCAGCTATGCGTCCCTCACCACGAACCAGAAAGATATCCTGACGCAATGAAGGCCGGGTACACGTCCTGCCACTTCCTGAAACAATGAGGCCTGCGGGCACATCCCGGCACTGCCAGAGAGGTTCGCGGCTGTCTTTCCATGACTGGCGGATACCCCATGCTAATGCTGAGGCTGCATTTTCCCGGGCAATGACATAGCGGTGCTGATTTGACGTCAGCGCAAGCCCGGCGGAAAGTTGCTGTTGCAGCGAGTTAAGGGCAATCAGCCCTAATCCCATCATCACCAGAATACTCAGGATCATGGCGCTCCCCCGCTGTCTGGACGAATCGCGCATTTTTGCTGCTGTCATAAGACGTGGCCTGCAATCATCTCGGTCACCTGCCGGTGGATGAAAGGATTTTTGCTCCAGCTGGCTTCAAGTTGCAGAGAATACAGGCGGCCGGAGCCACTTGCTGCGACCTCGGTTACCACGAACCGGGTCACGCTGACTTCAGCAGGGTCGAGGAGTTTTTCCCAACCTCCACTGCTGCAATCACCCGCCCCGCGCTGGATCTCAATACCGCCCTGACGCAAACGGTAACCAAAGTATTCAGAGTCCGCCGTCCCGGGCTTATCCCATGTTCCGTTGCGGTTCAGGTCATAGATAACAAGGATGCAGGAGCTGGTTGCTTCACCCGCAGCGTTGCCGATGATGACAGATTTACCCTCGCAGGTTCCGTTACAGAAACCGGCCCGACGAATATCTTTGCCAATGGCAAAAGTAGTCTGGCGCAACAATTGCTCGAGCTGATAATGTCGGCCCAGACTCTGGCTTCTCTGGCGCATCAGCGGATAGATTTGCGCGGCACTGAGCATCAGCATGCTGCCAATCCCCATCGCAATCATGACTTCAGGCAGCGTGAATCCCTGACAACGGGCTAAATTCACTGGCATAAGCCGATACTCAGTAAAGGCTGATTTTCACTACACGTACGTAACCGTCCTCTGACAGAAAGTACGATTCGCAAACTACCCGCTGAATTTTTTAGTGTGATATGTCCGGCAAGTGCGGCATTACGCAGGCCGTAAAAACCCATGGTTTTTTCACTGACAGCGAGTAACTCCACACCGGGTTCATTGATGGCGAATATTTTACCCACGGCATTATGACAACCTGAAGGGCGGGTTCCGCTACCCACACATCCATTAGCACCGGCAATGCCCCATAAGACAGCAGAACGATTGTAATTATTGGCTTCGGCCTGCACCCCGTACAAATACAAACGCAGTTGCTGCGCAGATTGCTCAAGCTTTAATGCCTGCTGATAATCGCGCCAGGTGTGGATTCCCCACAATGTGCACATGGCGACCAAAGTCACAACAACCATCATTTCTATCAGCGACATTCCCTCTTCCCCTGCCCGCTCAAATGTTTTCATGCGGCCAAAATAGGCATTTAGATTTTTTCCGCCACTGGGAGAGTCATTTTTTCCAGGATGTCGTGAGAACTATCGGTGCAACGAAATCCACGCGACAAATAAGTTGCGTGATGTCTCGCAGGGATAGCATCGGGATGTAAATCGGGATTGGAATCGTCAGTAAAAGGCGTAAAAAGTGGAGCAGAGGGAAAGCCGGATAAAAGGGAAATGGCCGCCTGACAGTGCTGTCAGGCGGTAAAAACAAGGAATCAGATCGCGACCGGCGCTTTGATTGCGGGATGCGGATCGTACCCTTCAATCTCGAAATCTTCGAAGTTGTAATCAAACAGGGAGGCAGGTTTGCGTTTAATGACAAGTTTTGGCAATGCACGAGGCTCACGCGTCAGTTGCAGATGTGTCTGTTCCATATGGTTGCTGTACAGATGTGTATCACCACCGGTCCAGACAAAATCACCGACTTCCAGATCACATTGCTGCGCCATCATATGCACCAGCAGCGCGTAGCTGGCGATGTTAAACGGCAGTCCGAGGAAAACGTCGCATGAACGCTGATACAACTGACAAGACAGTTTCCCGTCGGCCACATAGAACTGGAAGAAAGCGTGGCAAGGTGCCAGCGCCATCTGATCCAGTTCACCCACATTCCACGCCGACACGATAATGCGGCGTGAATCCGGGTCTTTTTTCAGCTGTTCAACAACGCTCGCCAGTTGGTCGATTTGCCTGCCGTCAGCCGCGCCCCAGGCACGCCATTGCTTGCCGTAAACCGGGCCGAGGTCGCCATTCTCATCTGCCCACTCATCCCAGATGCTGACATTATTTTCACGCAGATAGGCGATGTTAGTTTCACCTTTCAGGAACCACAGGAGTTCATGAATGATTGAGCGCAAGTGACAGCGTTTGGTGGTGACCAGCGGGAAACCTTCCTGCAAGTTGAAACGCATCTGATGACCAAAAATCGACAGCGTGCCTGTACCGGTACGGTCGGCTTTAGGGGTGCCCTCATCGAGCACTTTCTGCATTAAATCCAGATACTGTTTCATGTTACCTCACGACAATTGTTTCTGCGGACGGCGATATGCCCAGACCATCACAATCAGGCCAATGACAACCATTGGAATGGACAGAACCTGCCCCATGCTGATGATCCCGTCGAACAGACCGAGCTGTGCATCCGGCTGACGGTAGTGTTCAACGATAATACGGAATAAGCCATATCCGATCAGGAACAAGCCTGATACCGCGCCCATCGGGCGTGATTTACGGATGAATATGTTCAGAATGATGAATAGCACGATGCCTTCAAGCAGCAGTTCATACAGCTGGGAAGGATGGCGCGGTAATACGCCGTACTGGTTCAACAAAGGCTGCCATTTAGGGTCAGCGGCAGCAATGGCGATATCTTCCTGACGGGATCCCGGGAACAGCATTGCCCATGGCACATCTGTGGTCACACGGCCCCAGAGTTCACCATTAATGAAGTTACCCAAACGACCTGCGCCAAGTCCAAACGGGATCAGCGGAGCGATAAAGTCGGAAACCTGGAAGAAGTTGCGTTTGGTTCGATGGGCGAAAATCAGCATGACCACGATTACGCCAATCAGGCCGCCGTGGAAAGACATGCCGCCATCCCAGACCTTGAAAAGATAAAGCGGATTATCGAGGAATAAAGGCAGGTTGTAGAAGAAAACGTAACCGATACGACCACCGAGGAATACCCCCAGGAAACCAGCATACAGCAAGTTTTCAACTTCATCTTTTGTCCAGCCGCTGCCTGGCTTATTGGCACGGCGTACTGCCAGCCACATCGCGAAGACAAAACCAACTAAGTACATCAGTCCGTACCAGTGGAGAGATACCGGTCCGATTGAGAAAATCACCGGATCAAACTGGGGAAACGCCAGATAGCTGTTGCTCATCTATCACCACAAATTGTTTATGATTATTGCCCGTTCAGGGGCCAGCAGGGAGCGAATAGTAGCATAGCCGGAAGGTTTTCCGGGGCTAAGCCGCTGGAAAAGTTCTGTAAAAAATCATCTCATCCTGTGCCGGAAAGCGAGCAGGATGGGAGTAATACGGTACAAAGCATCAACTCTGGTGCTTATTTACCACCACGGATCAGGCCGCCCAACCCGCGTCTTTCCATAAAAGCAGCGGTCATATGACGAACGTCCGTCGTAAAATGCGCCTGCAGCACCCGACCGGCAAGCTCTTCGGCATCATGAAGTTCGATACGGCGAAGCAGGTATTTTACACGGGCAACACTGCGCCCGTTCATACTGAGATTACGAAAGCCCATGCCGGTAAGCAGTAACGCGCCCATCGGGTCACCCGCCATCTCGCCGCATAAGCTGACATCCAGCCCGGCAACCTCAGCGGTGGTGACAATTTGTTTGAGCACCCGCAGCATCGCCGGATGCAGGCTGTCATACAGCCCGGCAACGCGGGTATTGTTGCGATCAACAGCGAGCAGATATTGCGTCAGATCGTTGGTACCGACGGAAATAAATTCCACTCTTCCGGCCAATGCAGGCAACATAAAGACCATTGATGGGACTTCGATCATTACGCCAAGACGCGTGTGTGGCAGCTCGTAACCCAACTGTTCTTCCACTTCACGTCCCGCACGATCGATTAAACGACGTGCCTCATCAATCTCTTCAAGGCTGGTAACCATCGGCAGCAGAATACCGAGATTTCCGGTCGCAGCATTGGCACGCAGCATCGCGCGAACCTGAATCAGGAAAATTTCAGGCTGATCGAGAGTAATACGAATACCGCGCCAGCCCAGACAAGGGTTTTCCTCGCTGATCGGCATATAAGGCAGCTGTTTATCAGAGCCGATATCCAGCGTTCGCAATGTCACCGGCTTTTGCGGAAACAACTGCAACATGCCCTGATATTGCGCGACCTGCTCTTCTTCAGAAGGGAAGCCGCTTTGCAACATGAAAGGAATTTCGGTGCGATACAGCCCGACGCCGTCAACGCGGCTGCCGAACAATTTTTCATGGTCAGCACTCAGACCGGCGTTGAGCATCACTTTCACCCGCTCACCGCTTTTCAGCGCTGCAGGTTGCTCAACATCATCTTCAGCCTTCTGACTCAGCTCCATTTCTTCGCTGATCAGCCGCGTGTATTCCGTGACCAGTACGGCTTCCGGATCAATCAGCAGTTCACCGCGATAACCATCGACAATCAGCTGTCGCTGGCTGAGCAGTGCAGGCTGAATATCGGCGCCCATCACGGTCGGCACGCCCATCGCACGGACCAAAATCGCCGCATGCGAGTTGGCTGCACCATCACGAACTACCACACCTGCCAGCCGGTCCTGCGGCATTTCGGCCAGCAAAGTAGCGGTCAGTTCGTCGGCAACCAGAATAAAACGTTCCGGCCACTGTGTGTTGCCCTGAATCGTATCATCAAGATGGAAAACCAGCCGCTGGCCCAGCGCACGTAAATCGCTGCCACGCTCACGCAGATAGGTATCCTGCAAGCTGGCAAACTGCGCCGCAAACTCTTCCACGACCTTTTTAACTGCCCATTCCGCGACGGCGCCCTGATCTATTTGAGCGAACAGTTCACGCTTGAGGCGTGCATCATTAAGAAGGTGAGAGTAGAGGTCAAAAATCGCCGCGCTTTCTTTCTGCGCACTCGCCGCGAAACGTTTACTGAAACGGCGGAACTCAGCACCGGCGTCTTCCAGGGCCCGGGTCAGACGTTCGCGTTCACGGACGGTATCCAGCGTAGACGCCATATAAACGTGATCGAGCGAAGGTTGCGAGCTGTCCTGCCAGCCGATACCGATGGCCACACCCGGCGATGCGGCAAGTGCACGAACGCGCGTCTGGCGAAAGCGCCCGTAAAGCACATTAAGCTGTGCCTGAGAAAGGATCGCCGCCAGCTGAGTGGCGAGCGTGACCATAAACGACTCTTCACTTTCGTCGAACTGCCGGTGTTCGCGTTGCTGAATAACCAGCACACCCAGCAACTGACGGCGGTGAATGATCGGCACACCCAGGAAGGATCGGAAAAGATCTTCTTTTACGGCGGGGATATATTTAAAACTGGGATGGCTCTGCGCATCGGCAAGGTTAATGGGCTCAGCCAGACGCCCTACCAGACCCACAATCCCCTGATCAAACGCCAGCGTAATAGTCCGCCCGCGAGGTTTTTTCAAACCTCGCGTCGCCATCAGGTAATAACAACGGCGGTCATTGTCAGCGAGATAGACGGAACAGACTTCCGTGTCCATCGCCAGGCAGGTTTCGTTGACCAGTACGTCCAGCGCATCATTGAGGCTGGACGCCATTGCTACCTTTTCAACAATTTCTCGCAAACGCGTGAGCATCTCTTCGTGACTTAGCCTCTTTTACGACGATAGGCGGGCGATGTCCTGGGAAGGGAGACTTCCTGCATCGGCATAATCGTGGTGGAAAACTCTTTCATTACACGCCGGTAAACATCGCGCTTAAATGACACCACCTGACGAACCGGATACCAGAAACTCACCCAACGCCAGCCATCAAATTCAGGCGTACTGCTGCGCTGCATATTGATATCAGCATCGTTACACATCAGTTGCAGCAAGAACCATTTTTGCTTTTGGCCGATACAAACCGGCTTTGTGTCCCAACGCACCAAACGTTTTGGCAATTTATAACGTAACCAGTTACGGGTTGAAGCCAGAATACGGACATCTTTACGGCCAAGCCCCACTTCCTCAAACAGCTCGCGGTACATGGCCTGCTCAGCGGTTTCACCAGGGTTTATGCCCCCTTGTGGAAACTGCCAGGAGTGCTGGCCGTATCGTCTGGCCCACAACACCTGACCCTGCTTGTCACAGATTACAATACCAACATTCGGGCGGTAGCCATCATCATCGATCACCGGACTACCCCAATAGCTAAACTCATAGATGTACTGATTGTTTCATACTACCAACAGGCGGTAAACCACTGGTTAATACCGATCAGCATGAATAAAAATGGGATAACTCACAGTTATACGCCAAGTTATAAACAGATTTTAAAAATCACCTGCGATTTTATTCACTTTTTCTGTGGATAGGTATGTGAAGAACTTCAGAGTAAGCAGGGTAAAACTCTTCTTAACTTATTTTTACCGGGAAAACATGCTCCGATAAAAACTTGTAAAAACAAATAGTTATTCACATTAAACAGAGTTATCCCACGGTTAAAAATGAGAGTTATCTCACACCTTCAAGTGATCTGGCGAAAGATCCACCAATGTTGTTTTTATCCACAGCGATCGTCTAAAAGTTGACGTCATTGCCCCAAAAATTGGATAAAACCCCTCCCGTCAAGCCTGTAAATCGAACCAGTGATCGAATTCAGGCAGGGTTATCCAAGAAATCTGTGGATAAGTAGGTGGAAGATCCTGTTCATTGTCGCCTTCAACAGGTGATCAACCTAATCGTTAAGGCGCAAAAGAAGTCAGAAACCTGAAAAAAAACTAAGACAAATCATGCTATTATTTCATTGCTCCACAGGAATAAGTTTTTATTCACTGTGCATGACAAAAGCAGTACGAAATTTAATCTATTGAGTGAGCGTTGTTTTTTTATGTCTATTCCTTTACCTGCCACCCAGCCTCCGCACAACGAACAGCAACTGTTGCACCGCGCACAATCGCTGGCGGGTCATACGCTGGGTGAACTGGCCGCTCACGCTGGCCTGCCCATTCCTGAGAACCTTAAACGGGAGAAAGGCTGGGTCGGTATGTTGCTTGAGGTGTATCTCGGCGCCATTGCAGGAAGTAAACCGGAGCAGGATTTCGCTGATATTGGCATTGAGCTGAAAACGATCCCAATTGATTCCCGTGGCAGGCCGCTGGAAACCACATTTGTCTGCGTTGCCCCGTTAACCGGTAACAGCGGTGTGACGTGGGAAAACAGCCATGTGCGCCATAAACTGGCGCGAGTTTTGTGGATACCGGTCGAAGGTGAGCGCCAGATCCCCCTGGCTGAGCGCCACATCGGGGCGCCTTTATTATGGCAACCCTCTGAGGAAGAAGATGAGCAACTGCGTCAGGACTGGGAAGAACTGATGGATTTGATTGTTCTGGGTAAAGTCGAAAGCATCACAGCCCGACATGGGGAATACCTGCAAATTCGCCCCAAAGCTGCCAACAGCAAAGCGCTGACGGAAGCGATCGGAGAGTCAGGGCAACCCATTTTGACGCTGCCGCGCGGCTTCTATTTGAAAAAGCGTTTTACGGCGGCGCTTCTGGCCCGCCATTTTCAGCTTTAACCGATATCATTTCCCGCTGCCTGCGGGATAGTTTGCTACGCTAAATGTGAATATCTTCGGTACAACAAAAAGGAACGTTAACGATGATGAAGAAAACTTTAATGGCGGTCGGTGCTGCGMTTGTGGTGTTGAGCCTCGCGGGCTGTGCCAGCGATTATGTGATCTCAACCAAAGACGGCAATATGATCCTGACTGATGGTAAACCTAAGCTGGATAAATCTACCGGACTGCTGAGTTACACAGACGAACAAGGCAACGACCGCCAGATCGATAATGACAATGTCAGCCAGGTGATGAAGCGTTAAGCATTACGCTTCTTAACCCGTCGCAGAGCCAGTTATCAGGACTGGCTCTTTGTTATTTTATCCACCGACCGCGTCGTTCCTCCCGCACACACTGCCACTTCCCCCATCTGCCAGCCTTGTATATAGTCAGTTAAGGCGCTTTTTCTAACAGGCTGACATTCTCAGATATAAAGGAAGACCGGCAATGCAATATCACCGTATACCCCACAGTTCTTTAGAAGTGAGCTTACTGGGACTTGGCACCATGACTTTTGGTGAACAAAACAGCGAAGCCGACGCCCACCAGCAACTCGATTACGCCGTTGCGGCGGGCATCAACCTGATTGATACCGCAGAGATGTATCCCGTTCCGCCGCGTCCTGAAACCCAGGGGCTGACGGAAAGCTATATCGGCAGCTGGCTGAAAGCCCGTGGCAACCGTGAGAAAATTGTTCTGGCGAGCAAAGTCTCCGGGCCTTCCCGCGGTAATGACAACGCTATTCGTCCGGCTCAGATGCTGGATCGCAAAAATATCCGCGCGGCGCTGGATGCCAGTTTGCAACGTCTGAATACGGATTATCTGGATCTTTATCAGTTGCACTGGCCACAGCGTCAGACCAACTTCTTTGGCAAACTGAGTTATCAGTACACCGAAGAGCAGTCTCCGGTTACCTTGCTGGAAACGCTGGAAGCGCTGAATGAACAGGTTCGTGCCGGTAAAATTCGCTATATCGGCGTTTCTAACGAAACCCCGTGGGGCGTGATGCGTTACCTGCAACTGGCGGAGAAACATGATTTGCCGCGTATCGTTTCGATTCAAAACCCCTACAGCCTGCTGAACCGCAGCTTTGAAATCGGTTTGTCGGAGATCAGTCAGCACGAAGGGGTTGAACTGCTGGCCTATTCCAGCCTGGCATTCGGCACGCTGAGCGGTAAATACCTTAACGGTGCGAAACCGGCCGGGGCGCGTAATACGTTGTTCAGTCGTTTCACCCGTTACTCATCACCGCAGGCTGAAGCGGCGATTGCTGAATATGTCGCGCTGGCGAAGAAACGTAATCTGGATCCTTCTCAGATGGCGCTGGCCTTTGTGCGTCAGCAACCGTTCGTGGCCAGCACGCTGCTGGGCGCAACCACAATGGAACAACTGAAGATCAACATCGACAGTCAGGATCTGACACTCGATGAGGAAATCCTCGCTGATCTGGAAAACATCCACAAACGCTTCACCATTCCTGCGCCGTAAATCCTGATTGCAGGCAACAAAAAAGGGCGCTGAGCGCCTAATGCCGGTCACTTAAGGTGACCGGCATTGTTTTTTAAGGGATATTTTGACCTTTTTTCTCTCACTTCCCTCGCATATTCACGCTCACGCCTCGAGGGCAGCTTTAGCATCGCTGCGTTGCTGTAAAAATGCTTCAGATGACCCGGGATGGCTCCCGCTGATGCCCACGGCAGCCCGATTAACAACCGTAATATCTCCGACACTGCACCGCTAAAACTCAGCTGATAAGGCAGATAATC
>NZ_JBFUHK010000069.1:0-18410 GCF_056402435.1 Rahnella sp. P4_A8
ACAGATATACCGTCCTGTGCAGCAACAGACCGTACGCAAACGGAATCGGCATGCTAACGATGCGTTCACACCCACCGACCACTTGTGAAAGCTGTAACAGCGTGGAATCCATATGGGTATAGACAATATCCGACAGTTCACCGCTGCGGCGTCGTTCAGCCAGCCATTGTGACAACCGCAGCTGAACCATATTTGTCGGCGCACGGCGCGACAGAATATCTTCCGCATCGTCACCCAGCAAACGCTGAAGATCCGGACGCGGATCACTGTGACGCAACTGGTGCTTGAGGCTGAAACAGAACGCCAGCAGCAACGCAGTCACGCGCTGCGCCTCTCCCGGACACACAGCCATCACCTGACTTTGTAATGTCCGGCAGGCAATCAGCAAACCACCCCATAATTGCCGCGCCTCAATATAACGTGCGTACGCAACGCTGTTACGAAAGCCGAGGAAGATCGCAATAGAGACACCGAGCAGGCTGAAAGGCGCGAGTGTGAGTTTCACGCCAAGGGTCTCATACCAGGGAAGAGTGAGAATGGCGGCAAGTGACATCAGTAAATTGAGACTCAGACGGAACAGAATACTGGGCAGGACAGAACCATGCCAGGCGAACAAACGCAAGAACCAGTGACGAGGGGGACGGATTATCATTTTGTGCAGGTGCTTTATGCAGGTGAAGCGTTTTTTTTTGCGATTCTGGCAAATAAACCTGCCCATGCAAAGGACAATTTTGTGACACCGGTAACATTTTTTCTGAAACTTACAGTTCTGCGTTACAACTCGCCGGTTATCCCATTCACAACGCTGATTTATTCACTCTGCAGCCTCAAGTTACTGCCCGTTAAGGTCGATAATAGTAACAGGAGGAAAGTAAATAAAGTGGCCAGAATTCCCCCCATAACTGACTTACTGTAACAATTCGATCAGATACTCCGGAAAGATGAAGCTCCCCTACTGGCATGAAARACTGGAGGCTGAAAACATGAACATAATGTTAAGTATTGCGATGATCACAGGTATTGCCGCATGGTTCTTTATCAGCTCATCAATAAATGACATCCGAAACGATTATTGAATGATTCACAACCCCGCCGGGCGGCATCCCGTCCGGTCATTTTCAATCATGGCGGTGTTAATTTCATTGTCTTTTTCATCTCTTAAATTAAACTTTTTATAACGTAACGTTTTGAAGCAATAATTACGCTTACTTCACGCCGAAATAGATTGTCAATTTATGTCAATCTGAGAGAGCATGGCGGAAAATTTAAGCATGGTGTACTGATGAAAATTCTTTTTATTGTACTCATCGTTCTGGCGGTCATCGGGTTGTTGATCTGGCTGATACTCCGGTCAGCCGCGAAGGATGCTGATAATGATTATTAATCATTTTCCCCTGCCTGCGCATGGATCTACAGGCTTCATAAGAATTACCGGACAATAAATATCCGAACACCAAACTTAATACAAATTAAAAACAATGGTGTCAGATTGTAAAAATTCGGGTGAAATAACTCGCATGATGATTAACAAGCTAATTAAAAGCCATCATGCGAATAACAACGGTAAAAGTACGCCTTAAACGTAAAAAACGGATGTGTTTCTGATGTTATTTATTAAGTGAAATAGGAAGAAGAAATAATTAGCAGTTATTAATACAAATTAATCAGTTAGAAAATAATATTTTCATTGTGTTCAATGGAGGTGATAACAGGGCAAACTTTTTGCTCACCCCCTGCACTCGCTTTATCCGCCAGATTCTCCCCTACACCGACATGTTCATCACATCCTGATACGCTGCTACCAGTTTATTTCTTACCTGGACCCCAAGCTGCAATGAAATCGAGGATTTTTGCAGATCGACCATCACGTCGTTCAGACTGACACCGGGAACACCCATCTCCAGCTTTTCAGATTCCAGTTTTGCGTTGTTCTGGGTCTCGCTGATCTTACCTAATGCCGCTTTTAATTCGCTGGCAAAACCGGCCTCTGATGCGGTATCGGTCTTTGGTGCGGCACCGGCCTGGATAGCCGTGGCCTGCATCTGCTGTAAAACGCTCTCAATGCCTTGAATTGACATGCTTTCTCCGGTTATCGGGGTGTCGGTGAACAAATGGCTTCTTTCATGGAATGACACCCTATCACATCAGTTTTTTCCTAAACGCGGTAATTGAACCTAAAAACCATGGCTTATCGGGCCATTAACTTTGCGTTAAGCGGCAAATAATGGCTCACCTAGAAAATAGGCCTGCCTGTATGGAGGACTGAAAAATGTCACGCTTCAACGATTGCGCACTTGGGAGTCTGTTTTGTTAAGAGACAACATGAACACCACCATTCAACAGCTAAATAGGGATCTTGTATGAGTTCCGCAATAGCCGGCGCAGAAACCCCTCCAAGCGGTTTTACTGCGTTGCTTAATCGCCTGCGCGCCAACCCAAAAGTTCCTATCGCCATCGCTGCTGCGGCAGCCGTGGCTATTGTTGTTGTCATGATGCTGTGGGCTAAGCAGCCTACTTATAAGGTGCTCTTCAGTAATCTCGGTGACCAGGATGGCGGCGCCATCGTCACTCAGCTGACCCAAATGAACATTCCTTATCAGTTTTCTGATAACGGCGGTGCGTTGCTGATCCCTGCCGACAAAGTGTATGAAACGCGTCTGAAACTGGCGGCTGCCGGTTTACCTAAAGGCGGCGCGGTTGGTTTTGAATTAATGGATCAGGAAAAATTCGGCATCAGCCAGTTTAGCGAGCAGATCAACTATCAGCGTGCGCTGGAAGGTGAACTCTCACGTACCATCGAAACGCTGGGCCCGGTCAGCAGCGCCCGTGTCCATTTAGCCATTCCTAAGCCTTCCTTATTTGTCCGCGAACAAAAAAATCCTTCCGCCTCTGTGACCCTGAATTTACAGCCGGGGCGTGCGCTGGATGACGGCCAGATCAATGCCATCGTTTATATGGTGTCGAGCAGTGTTTCCGGCTTACCGCCTGCGAACGTTACCGTGGTGGATCAGAGCGGTCATCTGCTGACGCAATCTGATAACAACGGGCGTGACCTGAATGCTTCCCAGCTGAAATATGCCAATGAAGTGGAAGGCCGTCTGCAACGTCGTATCGAGTCCATTCTGCAACCGGTGGTCGGCAACGGTAACGTGCATGCGCAAATCACCGCGCAGATTGATTACGCCAGCCGTGAACAGACAGATGAAAACTATCAGCCAAATGGTTCAGCCGATAAAGCGGCTGTGCGGTCACGTCAGTTAAGCACCAGCGACCAGATTGGCGCGTCATCGGTCGGCGGCGTGCCGGGTGCACTGAGCAACCAGCCTGCTCCGGCAGCGACGGCACCGGTGACGAACCCGCCAGCGGCAAACAATGCAAATGGCACACAAAATCAGACCGGCAATAATGCGCAAAATGCAGCCACCACCGCGAATGCCAATGTGCCGTCTAACCGTCGTCGTGATGAAACCACCAACTATGAAGTTGACCGCACCATCACGCATACCCAGCACAGCGCCGGTGCCGTGCAGCGTCTGTCTGCGGCGGTTGTCGTTAACTACCAGGTCGGGCCAGATGGCAAAGCGAAGCCGCTGACTGACGATCAGTTGAAGAAAATTGATGATCTGGTACGCGAAGCGATGGGCTTCTCTCAGGAACGTGGCGATACGCTGAACGTGGTGAATACACCGTTCAACGAAGCGGCTGACGATTCCGGCGAGCTGCCGTTCTGGAAACAACAGGCGTTCTTCGATCAGTTACTCAATGCAGGTCGCTGGTTACTGGTGCTGATTGTGGCCTGGCTGTTGTGGCGCAAGATGGTTCGTCCGATGCTGCGCAAACAGCAGGCAGAGAAAGATGCCGCAGCCGCAGCCGCGCTTGCCGCCACCATGCCACAGCCTGAAGGCAGTAAACCGGTCAAACTCAGCAATGACGAGCTGGAAAAACGTAAACGTTCACAACAGCGTGTCAGTGTTGAAGTTCAGACCCAACGTGTGCAGGAGCTGGCCGATAAGGATCCTCGTATCGTCGCCCTGGTTATCCGCCAATGGATGAGTACCGAACAACCATGACTATGACCGGAACCGAAAAAAGCGCCATTTTGATGATCACGCTGGGTGAAGACCGCGCGGTGGAGGTGTTCAAACACCTCTCCCCTCGCGAAGTGCAGCAAATCAGTGGCGCGATGGCGAATATCCATCAAATTTCTAACAAGCAACTGGCGGAAGTGCTGAACGAGTTCGAGGACGAATCCGAGCAGTACGCCGCACTGAGCGTCAATACCAGCGAATATCTGCGTGCGGTACTGACCAAAGCGCTGGGCGAGGAGCGTGCGTCAAGCCTGCTGGAAGATATTCTGGAATCGCGCGAAACCACCAGCGGCATGGAAACACTGAACTTCATGGAACCGCTGATGGCAGCCGATCTTATCCGCGACGAACATCCGCAGATTATCGCCACCATCCTCGTTCACCTCAAACGTGGTCAGGCTGCCGATATTCTGGCGCTGTTCGACGAGCGTTTGCGCAACGACGTCATGCTGCGTATCGCGACCTTCGGCGGTGTCCAGCCAGCGGCGCTGGCAGAACTGACCGAAGTGCTGAACAACCTGCTCGACGGCCAGAACCTCAAACGTTCGAAGATGGGCGGTGTTCGTACTGCGGCAGAAATTATCAACCTGATGAAAACTCAGCAGGAAGAGGCGGTTATCGAAGCCGTTCGCGGTTACGACGGCGAACTGGCGCAGAAAATTATCGACGAGATGTTCCTGTTCGAAAACCTGGTGGATGTGGACGACCGCAGTATCCAGCGCCTGTTGCAGGAAGTCGAAGGCGAATCGTTACTGGTTGCACTGAAAGGGGCGGAACAGCCATTGCGCGACAAATTCCTGCGCAACATGTCACAACGTGCGGCAGATATCCTGCGCGACGATCTGGCAAACCGCGGACCGATGCGTATGTCTCTGGTCGAGAACGAACAAAAAGCAATTCTGCAGACGGTTCGCCGCCTGGCAGAGTCCGGCGAAATGATGGTTGGCGGCGGCGAGGATTCTTATGTCTGATGCTCCTAATACTGACTCACCAGAGTCTGACAAACCGGCACCGGAAAAGAAAACGGCGGAAGAACGTCATGCTGAGCGCATCAATGCTTTGCCATGGCAGCGGTGGAGACCGGGCGACCTCAGAATGCCCGTCTTTACCACGCCCGATGAACCTTTGCTGGCCGGCAGTGAGCCAGAGCAAGACGACGGTCTGCCAAAAGTTCAGGTAGACCAGAATGAATTGCTCAATCTTCAGCGTCACGCCGAACAACAGGGTTTCCAGCAGGGTCTCGAAGCCGGACAGAAACAAGGTTACGCCGCCGGTTTCCAGCAAGGTCTGGAAGCCGGGCAGCAGCAGGGTTTGCAGGAAGGTCAGCAACAGCAGGCGGTTCTGACTGAACACTGGCAGCATATGGTTTCTGACTTCCAGCAAACACTGGATGCGCTGGACAGCGTCATTGCTTCCCGTCTGATGCAAATGGCGCTGACTGCCGCCAAACAGATTATTGGTCAGGCGCCGATTTGTGACGGTTCCGCCCTGCTTAATCAGATCCAACAACTTATCCAGCAGGAACCGATGTTCAAGGGCAAACCGCAACTGCGCGTTAACCCGGCAGATTTCGAGCGTGTGGAACTGCAACTGGGAGCCAGCCTGAGCATGAACGGCTGGCGACTGCTGGCCGACAGCCAGATCCACAGCGGCGGCTGTAAAGTCAGTGCCGAAGATGGCGATATGGACGCTTCGCTGGCCACCCGCTGGCATGAACTGTGCCGTCTCGCCGCACCGGGAGATCTCTGATGACCGCCCGACTGAGCCGTTTGCTGAAAACGCTGGATGACGCAGAAAAACGCATGGCGCGCACGCCGTCAGTCCGTCGTTATGGCCGTCTGACGCGGGCAACAGGTCTGGTACTGGAAGCCACCGGTTTGCAGTTACCGCTGGGTGCGACCTGCCTGATTGAGCGCCATGACGGGCCGGTCGTGCAGGAAGTCGAAAGCGAAGTGGTCGGCTTCAACGGTCAGAGCCTGTTCCTGATGCCACTGGAAGAAGTGGAAGGTATTTTGCCGGGCGCACGGGTGTATGCCCGTATTGCCGCCGACGGCCAGACCGCAGGTAAACAACTGCCGCTCGGTACGCAATTGCTCGGCCGTGTGTTAGATGGCAGCGCCAAGCCACTGGATGGATTACCGCCGCCGGACACCGGCTATCGCGCGGCGCTTATCACGCCGCCGTTTAACCCGCTGCAACGTACCCCGATCACCGATGTGCTGGATGTCGGCGTCCGCGCCATTAACGCCCTGCTGACCGTGGGTCGCGGACAGCGTATGGGGCTTTTCGCCGGTTCAGGTGTCGGGAAATCCGTCCTGCTCGGCATGATGGCGCGCTACACCAAAGCCGACGTGATCGTGGTCGGACTGATTGGTGAACGTGGCCGTGAAGTCAAAGACTTTATTGAGAACATTTTGGGCGACGAAGGTCGTGCCCGTTCTGTGGTTATCGCAGCACCGGCTGACGTCTCTCCTCTTTTGCGTATGCAGGGTGCCGCTTACGCCACGCGTATCGCCGAAGACTTCCGCGACCGCGGTCAGCACGTATTGCTGATTATGGATTCCCTGACCCGTTATGCCATGGCGCAGCGTGAAATCGCCCTGGCGATCGGCGAACCACCGGCCACCAAAGGCTACCCACCTTCCGTGTTTGCAAAACTGCCTGCGCTGGTTGAACGCGCAGGTAACGGCATCAGCGGCGGCGGCTCGATTACCGCGTTTTATACCGTACTGACCGAAGGGGATGACCAGCAGGATCCGATTGCTGACTCCGCCCGCGCCATACTTGACGGCCATGTGGTGCTGTCGCGCCGTCTGGCGGAATCCGGCCATTATCCGGCAATCGATATTGAAGCGTCGATCAGCCGTGCCATGACCTCGCTTATTGACGACGCCCAGTACGGGCGCGTTCGTAATTTCAAACAATTGTTGTCCAGCTACCAGCGCAACCGTGACCTGATCAGCGTCGGTGCATACGCCGCAGGCAGCGATCCGATGCTCGATCGCGCTATCAAGCTGTATCCGCAGATGGAGAACTTCCTGCAACAGGACATCATGGAACGCAGCACATATGAAGACGCCTGTCTGGAACTGAACATGTTGTTCCCGGGCTAAACCAAGATAAGCGAGGCATAAATGGAAAGTTCATCGCCGTTAATCACACTTTGCTCGCTGGCGCAAAAAGCGCTGGATCAGGCGACCAGTCATTTGGGCCAAATCCGACAATCGCAACGTCAGGCTGACGAGCAGCTCACCATGCTGCTCAATTATCAGCGTGAATACCGGGAAAAACTCAATTCCACCATGACCGACGGGATTGCCGCGAATACCTGGCAAAACTACCAACAGTTTATCGGCACACTGGAAGTGGCGATTGAGCAGCACCGCAAACAGCTACAACAATGGGATCAGCGGCTGAATATGGCGGTTAACCAGTGGCAGGACAAGCAGCAACGGCTCAATGCGTACCAGACGTTGCAAACCCGCGCCAGTGAGCAGCAACGTTCTCTGGAAAATAAGATTGATCAAAAGCAGAACGATGAGTTCGCCCAGCGCAGCGCACACAGGAAGAAACAACCATGAATCTGAATATTTTGCCTGCAGCCGTTACCACGGCGAAGACCACCGCGAGCGCGGCGACCGGCAGTGCCTCTGTCAGTACGTCACCGGCAACGGACGTCAGTGCGATCACCGAGCCGGGCGCTACCAGCCCGGCGGATTTCGCCAGCCAGCTTGAAGCCCAGCTCGGCGAAAAAGTGGATCCGAAAATCACCAGTACGTTAGCCAAACTCGGCCAGCAAATCTCTGCCAAAGGGGTGGTCGTCGATAAAACAACCCTGACGCAGGCAGTGACTTCTGGTGAAGAAGACGGCAGCCTGATGCTGGATGAAAGTGATCTGAGCAAAATGATCGCCGCGATTCAGATATTGCCGACCGGCAATCTGAAAGGCACGGGCTCCGTCCCGGTCAAAGATGCCGCCCTGAGCGATAAAGATAAAGACAGCACTGACGCCGGTGCTGACCTTTCTGTTCAGTCATTGCTCGCGCAACTTGCGGCGCAGCAGCAACCGGCTCAGCAGATTCAAACCGCCACCACCGTCGCCACGCAAACCGTCAGCAGCGAACCCACCACAACCGATAAGCAGAGTTCACTGCTCGCCGGTCTGACCGCCTCTTCCTTACTGACGGCTGATGGCAAAACCGCCGCAGTAACGGACACCGATCCGAAAGCAGCGGCAGCCGCCTCAGGCAATACCGCGTCGGGCTCCGCACAACATGCCGCCAGCAGTAAAGCGGCCACCAGCAACACACCTGATTTTAGCAGCGCGCTGGCGTCAATGAGCGCAGCAGCCGGCAATGCCGCGGCTCTGCAGCAAAATGACAGCCGCGCTGCCGATAACGGCACGCAGGCACTGAATCAGCTCAACACCGCCGCCGTTGCTGTCTCTTCCGCGCCGGTTTCCAGCACGCCAACCATGACCAGCGCCGTGACCGCGCCAACAACGCCGCTGCTTAATGCACAGCTCGGTACACCGGAATGGCAGCAACAGCTGGGTCAGCAGGTGATGATGTTCAACCGTCAGGGGCAACAGACCGCGGAACTTCGTCTGCATCCGGCTGATCTGGGCTCTATCCAGATCAGCATGAAGATTGAAAACAATCAGGCACAGCTCCACTTTGTGTCCGGTCACAGCGGCGTGCGCTCGGCAATTGAAGCCGCCATGCCGGAGCTTAAAACCGCGCTGGCAGACAACGGCATCAGCCTGGGTCAGAGCAGCGTCGGCAGTGACAGTTCGCAGTGGCAGCAAGCCCAGCAGCAAAGTCAGTCCGGTTCGCAGCAAGGTAATGCCGCCAGTTGGGCGGCGTTCAGCTCCGGCAGCACTCCCTCTGCCAGCGATGCCTTGCCGGTTCCGGCCTCCCTCGCTTCACGAGTCAGCGGCAACAACAGCGTGGACATTTTTGCGTAGGAATTTGCGTAAAAGTTCGCAGAATTGTTTCAGATAATTGCTGACGGTCAGTTCGTCCTTAATTCAAACGGCAGAGCTGACCTTATTTACCCCGCCTATTCTGACTATTGAACAACGGGATAAGCGGGATAATCGTTTTCAGAATTGACTCAGCAGTGTGGTGCTTCTCGCGCCAGACGGCTCATACTTACAGGAAATCGCCTCATCCATGTCTGACTCTGCTCTCTCGGCGTCGCGTAAAAAAAAGCGGCCGTTAATGATGATTCTGCTGTTACTGATTGCCATCGGAGCCTGTGGTGCGGCCGGTTACGCCTGGTGGATGTTGCACAAGCAACAATCCGGAAATGGAACACAGACGACTGAAGTGAAAAAGAACGAACCGCCTGCGGCACCGATTTTCCTGGCACTGGATACCTTCACCGTTAACCTGCAAACGGCGGATAACGATCCTGACCGCGTGCTGTATGTCGGGCTGACCCTGCGTCTGCCGGACGAAAAAAATCGCGCTACGCTTAATGAATACCTGCCTGAAGTTCGCAGCCGCCTGCTGTTGCTGCTCTCCCGTCAGAAGTCGACGGAGTTAGCCAGCGAAGCGGGTAAACAACAGCTGGTTCAGGACATCAAACAGGTTCTGGACGCGCCACTGGTCAAAGGTCAGCCTCCTCAGGTGATCAACGACGTGCTTTTCACTGCTTTCATACTGCGATAAACAAATTATGGGCGACAGCATACTTTCACAGGCCGAGATCGACGCGCTGCTCAATGGTGACAGTGACAGTGATAATGCAAGCAACACTGCGGCTGCAGCAAAGACTGCCGCGTCTGATGACGGTGTAAAACCTTTTGACCCTACGACGCAGCGTCGCGTTGTGCGTGAGCGGTTGCAGGCTCTGGAAATCATTAACGAGCGTTTTGCCCGTCATTTCCGTATGGGGCTGTTCAACCTCTTGCGCCGTAGCCCGGACATCACCGTAGGGGCGATCAAAATCCAGCCCTACCACGATTTCGCACGCAACTTACCGGTGCCCACCAACCTGAACCTTATCCACCTGAAACCTCTGCGCGGCACGGCGCTGTTTGTGTTCGCACCGAGCCTGGTGTTTATCGCAGTGGATAACCTGTTCGGGGGCGATGGTCGTTTCCCGACCAAAGTGGAGGGCCGCGAATTTACCCACACCGAACAGCGCGTGATTAAGCGCATGCTCAGGCTGGCACTGGATGCCTACGAAGATGCCTGGAGCGGCGTTTACAAGCTGAGCGTTGAATATGTGCGTGCCGAATTGCAGATCAAATTCACTAACATCACCTCTTCCCCGAACGACATCGTGGTGACCACGCCGTTCCATGTGGAAATCGGTGCGCTGAGCGGTGATTTCAACATCTGTATTCCGTTCAGCATGATCGAACCTTTACGCGAGTTACTGACCAATCCGCCGGTCGAAAACTCACGTAATGAAGAAAGTCAGTGGCGTGAAAACCTGGTGCATCAGGTTCAGCAGTCTGAGCTCGAACTGGTGGCGAATTTCGTCGAAATCCCGCTGCGCCTGTCGCAGATCCTGAAACTGAAACCGGGCGATGTACTGCCGATTGAGAAGCCGGACCGCCTGATCGCTCACGTCGATGGCGTGCCTGTGCTGACCAGCCAATATGGCACCTTAAACGAACAATACGCCCTGCGCGTTGAACATTTGATCAACCCAATTTTAAATTCTCTAGATGAGGAACAGCCCCATGAGTGACACCAATAAACCGTCTGACGCCGGATCGGATAACGTTGACGATTTATGGGCTGATGCGTTTAACGAACAACAGTCTGCGGGCGGCGCGAAAGCGTCAACTGACGGTGTTTTCGCCGCGCTGGGTGCCCAGGACGGAACAGGCAGTTTGCAAGATATCGACATGATCCTCGATATTCCGGTGAAACTGACCGTGGAATTAGGTCGCACCAAAATGACCATCAAAGAACTGCTGCGTCTGTCGCAGGGTTCCGTGGTGTCGCTCGACGGTCTGGCCGGTGAACCGCTGGATATCCTGATCAACGGTTATCTGATTGCTCAGGGTGAAGTAGTGGTGGTCGCCGATAAATACGGCGTGCGTATCACTGACATCATCACCCCGTCCGAACGTATGCGTCGCCTGAGCCGCTGATGAGCCAGAATGCCGTGACGGATTCTCCGTACATTTCCGGCCCGGTCAATCACGCCACCACCCAGGCATCACCTCAGGCGATGCCTGCCAGTTCGGTGCTGACACAAGTCAGTACTGTACTCGGCGGCATCCTGCTACTGATCCTGTTTATCGGCTGGGTGGTTAAGCGTGCAGGTTTCGCGCCACAGTCTAAAAATAACAAACTGCTGAAAGTGACCGCCAGTGTACAGGTCGGTCGCAGTGAAAAAGTAGTGATCGTAGAGGTCGACAATACCTGGCTGGTGCTGGGCGTGACGGCGCAAAACATCACCCCACTGCATACGCTGAGCGCGCCTCCGGTTGAACAGACGCCAGACTCAGGCAATCCCAATCACCCACCCGCTGATTTCCGTCAGCTGATGCAGAAAATGTTGAAACGTCCGGGAAAGCAGGCATGACCTTGTTGAAATCCGCCCTTACCGCTGCCCGTCAGCGCCCTGTTCGCCTGGTCACTCACCTGTGTCTGCCGCTGCTATTGCTTGCCAGCCCGGCAGCTTTTGCACAGTTACCGGGGATCATCAGCCAGCAGATGTCTAACGGGACACAAAACTGGTCGCTGCCGATCCAGACGCTGGTGTTTATCACCACACTGACCCTGTTACCTGCGATGCTGCTGATGTGTACCAGTTTTACCCGCATCATTATCGTGCTGGGTTTACTGCGAAATGCACTGGGTACACCTTCCGCGCCGCCAAACCAGGTGCTGCTCGGCCTTGGCCTGTTTCTGACCTTCTTCGTGATGGCACCGGTATTCGACAAAATTTACAGCGATGCTTATCAGCCCTTCAGCGAAAACAAGATCACCATGCAGGAAGCAATGGACAAAGGCGCTCAGCCGTTACGCCAGTTTATGCTGCGCCAGACCCGTGAAAGCGATCTGGCTTTGTATGCGCGTCTGGCCAACATCCCGCCTCTTGCAGGCCCGGAAGCCGTGCCGATGCGTATTTTGTTACCGGCTTACGTCACCAGCGAACTGAAAACCGCTTTCCAGATTGGCTTCACCGTATTCATACCGTTCATGATTATCGACCTGGTGGTCGCCAGCGTACTGATGGCGCTGGGGATGATGATGGTGCCACCCGCCACCATCTCACTGCCGTTCAAGCTGATGTTGTTCGTGCTGGTCGATGGCTGGCAACTGCTGCTCGGATCACTGGCGCAGAGTTTTTACAGTTAATTCAAAACGCTAAATTGTTGGGCGTTTTTTGCTCCTCCCCCTGCGAAGGGGGAGGCCGGGAGGGGGTTTTACAGGCAACTTGAAATTCTGAGCTGCTATTCATACCCCACCCCAACCCTCCCCTTCGCAGGGGAGGGAGTCGCCCGTCTTCTTTTACGAGAATCTTATGACTCCTGAATCGGTAATGGCACTGGGTAACGAGGCAATGAAAGTGGCGCTGGCCGTTGCTGCGCCTTTGTTGCTGGCCGCGCTGGTGACCGGGCTTATCGTCAGCCTGTTGCAGGCGGCGACACAAATCAACGAACAAACGCTGTCCTTCATTCCTAAAATTCTGGCCGTTGTGGCGACTATCGTGATCGCCGGGCCGTGGATGCTGAATCTGCTGCTCGATTACATGCGCACGTTGTTTACCAACCTGCCTTACATCATCGGTTAATCTATGGTTTCCTTCGACAGCACCCAGTTAGCCGGATGGCTGAGCATGTATTTCTGGCCCCTGCTGCGAATTCTGGCGCTGATCAGCACCGCGCCGATCACCAGTGAAAAGTCAGTACCGAACCGCGTGAAACTCGGTCTTGGGATGATGATTACCTTCCTGATTGCGCCTTCCCTGCCGCCGGTGGACACGCCGATCTTCTCCACGCCTGCACTGTGGCTGGCGATGCAGCAGATTATGATTGGCACCGCGCTGGGTATCACCATGCAACTGGCCTTTGCCGCCATCCGTATGGCCGGTGAAATTATGGGTTTGCAGATGGGGATTTCCTTTGCGACGTTTTATGATCCAAGCAACCGTCTCAATACCCCGCTGCTGGCACAGTTTTTAAATCTGCTGGCGGTGTTGTTGTTCCTGAGTTTCAACGCGCATCTGTGGCTGATTTCCCTGCTGGCCGACAGTTTTCATACCCTGCCCATCAGCCATAATCCGGTGAATGCCGAAGGTTTTATGGCCGTCGCCAAAGCGGGCAGCATTGTATTCAGCGGCGGGATGATGCTGGCTCTGCCAATCGTGACATTGCTGCTGACGCTCAACATGGCGCTGGGTCTGTTAAACCGCGTGACGCCACAGCTTTCCGTTTTCGTCATCGGTTTCCCGCTGACCCTCAGCATTGGGATTCTGGCGATCAGCCTGATGATGCCGATGCTCGCCCCGTTCAGCGAGCATCTGTTCAGTGAAATTCTGGATAAGATTGTGTTGATCATGAATCAGCTGGCGGCTGACTGAATGGCTTAACGCCGCACCAGCAGCGCCATCACTTCGTAATGCGCGGTATGCGGGAACATGTCGAAAAGCCGGACACGCAGAATGTGATAGTCCGGCAGTAACGCCAGATCCTGCGCCATTGTTTGGGCGTTACAGCTTGAATAGAGAATCGTGTCCGGCGCCATGTGGCTGAGATATTCGCACAACGCTTTGCCGATGCCGCGACGCGGCGGATTCACCAGCACCAGATCCGGCACCTCGCCTTTGCCGGTCGCAAAACCGGTGGAATCGAGCGCCTGAAACTCAACGTTTTGCAGCCCCAGACGCACCGCCGATTCTTTCGCACAGGCAATGGCTTCCGCGCTGATTTCGATACCGGTCAGTTTCATCTGCGGCGTTGCACAATGCAGACCAAAGCCGCCCACGCCACAGAACAGATCCCACATACTTCGGATATCCCCTCGCGCCCTCACCCAGTCACGCGCCGTGGCGTAAAGCTTTTCAGCCACCACCGGATTGGTCTGGAAGAAGCTTTGCGGGCGGATAAACAGGGGGACATGGTTAAAATCTTCTTCCAGCCGCTGAACATCCGTCAGTGGAATTTCAGTGTCACCTTCGAGGATCGCCATATGCACCGGCTGTATGTTGGCGGAAATCACTTTCAACTGTGGCAACTGCTGTTGCAACCACGGCAGTGCCGCACGCAGTTGCGCCAGTTTGGCGTCTGAACGCAACACAAAGCGCAGCATCATGCCGCCATCTTTCTGGCTTTCAGTCAGTAACAGGAATTTCAGCTCGCCGCGTTTGCGCGCAACGTTGTAAGGGGTCAGGCCCGCGCGGGCAATAAAGATTTTGAGAACTGAAAATACCGCCGGGAAACTGGTCGGATACAACGGGCACTCACACAAATCGACCGGCGTGCCGTCGCGGTGCAACATCCCAAGTAAAGGGCGTTCCACGCTGCCGCTGACCACCATTTTGGCTTTATTACGAAACGCACTTTCCGGGCCGGTGACCGGTTCACACCATTCAGCCACCGGCAAATCTGACAGCAAATCGCTGAGATCCCGCTGCTTGTCGGCTAACTGTTGTAAATAAGGTTTGTCGAGCCACTGGCAGGAACGGCAGGTTCCGGCGGTGTAAAGTGCGCAATGCATGAAAAATTTCCGGTCATCAGATGCAGTAAAAAACTGGCGCGCAGTTTATCACTGCGCGGCGGGAAAGACTCACTTACATCGAGGCTATTTGCGACGGGAAAAGTATCTGCGGCTGCTGGCAGGCACATACAACAGTAGCAGCACCAGCATATCGGGAATTTTTTGCATCAGCAGCGCATAGAGAAATTCGCCCTGTGTTTCGACGTTAAAGCGAAAGATACGCGGGCCGAACCAGTCAAATGACGCCAGCAGCATGTAACCGACCACGATCACCTGACAACCGATGAATGCCCGGCGCCCCCAGCGGCGGCCACGCATCATAGCGTACGCGGCACGGCATTCGGTCAACACAATCAGCAAACTGGCCAGCATGATGAAACAGTTCAGCCAGGACTCGGCACTGACTTCAATAAAGCTCATCAGCCCTGAAAAGCCCATAGCATCAAACAATAATATGAATTCGAGCAAGCGCGTCGCGACAATCGCCGACGCACCGATCATGACGGGAACAGGGATAAATGCCAGTTTCATAAATCCGTTTGGGCTCTCCATTTACGTTCAGGGCGGAATACATCCGCCCTGAAAATTATCTTAAAATTTAAGCACGTTGAGCGCGCTGAATTTCTTTGCGCCGTTGTTTCTCGGCACGCGACATAAACCACCAGGCAATCATGCCGATGATGCCCACCACCAGCAGGATCAGCGTCGCCAGTGCGTTGATTTCAGGGTTGACACCCATACGCACGCTGGCAAAAACCAGCATCGGTAACGTGGTCGCGCCCGGCCCGGCGACGAAACTGGCGATCACCAGATCGTCGAGCGACAGCGTAAACGCCAGCAACCAGCCCGAAATCAGCGCTGGCAAGATCATCGGCAGCGTAATAATAAAGAACACTTTCAGTGGCGGTGCGCCTAAATCCATTGCCGCTTCTTCGATGGAACGGTCCAGTTCACGCAAACGCGCCGAGACCACGACCGCGACATACGCACTACAAAACGTCACGTGCGCCAGCCAGATAGTGAACATGCCACGTTCAGCCGGCCAGCCAAAAGTGTGCCCCATCGCCACAAACAGCAGCAGTAACGCCAGACCGGTGATGACATCAGGCATGACCAGCGGCGCAGTCAGCATAAACGCAAAACCGGTTGAACCGCGAAAACGCCTGAAACGCACCATCACCACGGCGGCCAGTGTACCGACCACCACGGCCATGGTGGCAGCAGCGGTAGCGATCGACAGGCTCATGCCGACGGCGTTGATCATCGCCGAATCATGGAAAAGCTGAGTATACCAGCGGGTAGACCAGCCAGCCCAGACCGTTACCAGCTTCGAGCTGTTGAATGAGTAAATAACCAGCATCAGCATCGGGGCGTACAAAAACGTAAAGCCGAGCACCAGAATAAGAATTCGCCACGGCGAACGGACAACCGGTAACTGATTCATTCTTTATCTCCCAGCTCTTTGTTTTGGTATTTCTGGAACCACAGGATAGGCATGATCAGCAGCAACAACATGACCACCGCCACCGCCGAGGCTACCGGCCAGTCGCGATTATTGAAGAATTCCTGCCACAGGACACGGCCAATCATATTACTGTCCGGCCCGCCGAGCAGTTCCGGTATCACGTACTCCCCCACCGCCGGGATAAAGACCAGCATCGAACCGGCAATAATCCCGCCTTTGGTCAGCGGCATAATCACTTTGAAGAAGGTTTTCATCGGACGCGCACCGAGATCCTGCGCCGCTTCCACCAGTGAGTAATCCATGCGGGTCAGCGCGGTGTAAATCGGCAACACCATAAACGGCAGATACGAATACACGATGCCGATATACACGGCCAGATTGGTGTGCAAAATCACCAGAGGCTGGTCGATAACATGCAGCCAGATCAGTACGTTATTCAGTACACCGTTGTCTTTAAGAATGCCCATCCAGGCATAAACGCGGATCAGGAATGACGTCCATGATGGCAGGATCACCAGCAACAGCAGGATGTTGCGCGTCGAGGTGCGGCTGTGTGCCACCGCCCACGCCAGCGGATACCCAATCAGCAGGCAAAGCAGCGTGGAAATCGCTGCCACTTGCAGCGATTGCAAATACGCATCGATATACAGCGGATCCTGGGTCAGGCCGATGTAGTTGGCGATGTTGAGTGCAATATCCAGCATGCCGTCTGACCAGGTAACCAGATCGGTATACGGCGGAATGGCCCGCGCCATTTCAGCAAAACTGATTTTGAAAACAATCAGAAATGGCAGTAAAAACAGCAGCAGGAACCAGACCAGCGGCAGCAGGATCACCAGCTTGCGGCCATGCCGCTGTTGCAGACGACCGGTGAAGGCTTTAAATCCGCCCGGAGGTTTGCTGGCCGGGGTTTCGGAGATTACAGACATTTTCATCCCCCTTTAAACAGTCAGCACGACACAGCTGTCGGCTTCCCAGCACAGGCGCACTTCGTCGCCCCAGGTTGGCATACCTTTGCGGAAACGGTGACCGTTCTGCAACTGCGCCGTAATCATCTGCCCGCTGTGCAGCCTGACGTGATAAATCGACAGGTCGCCAAGATAGGCGATATTGACCACCTCTCCGACCGCGAAGTTGCAGCCATCCTGCGGCACGTCTTCACACAACATGATTTTTTCCGGACGCAGCGCAACATACACCGGCACGCCGTCAACCACAGACACATCCGGATCGACTTTCAGCGGATGCCTCAGCCCCGGCGAGGTCAGCAGCAGCGCATCGTCCAGACGCTCTTTCAGCACACCTTCAAATATATTCACGGAGCCGATAAATTCGGCGCTGAAACGGCTGGTCGGGTGTTCATAAATTTCTTCCGGCTCGCCGATTTGCACGAATTTACCGCGGTTCATGATGGCGATACGCCCCGCCATGGTCATCGCCTCTTCCTGATCGTGTGTCACCATCACACAGGTCGCGCCGACGCGCTCAAGAATATCCACCACTTCCAGTTGCATACGGTCGCGCAGCTTTTTATCCAGCGCCCCCATCGGCTCATCGAGCAGCAGCAGTTTTGGTCTTTTCGCCAGGCTGCGCGCTAATGCCACACGCTGACGCTGACCGCCGGAAAGCTGGTGCGGCTTACGTTTGGCGAATTCCTGCATATGCACCAGCGTCAGCATTTCCGCCACGCGGCTTTTGATTTCCGCTGACGGCAGTTTGTCCTGCTTGAGGCCGAACGCGATGTTTTGCTCAACGGTCATGTGCGGGAACAAGGCGTAAGACTGGAACATCATATTGATCGGACGCTGATACGGCGGCACCTGCGAAAGATCTACGCCATCCAGTACGATTTGGCCCTGCGTGGGCGGCTCAAAACCGGCCAGCATACGCAACAGGGTTGATTTCCCACAGCCGGACGCGCCGAGCAGTGCGAAAATCTCGCCTTTATAAATGGTCAGGCTCACATCATCGACGGCGGCCTGGCCATCAAAAGATTTGGTCAGATTGCGGATTTCCAGCAAAGGCGTGAAACCTTTCTGGGTCTTAGGCTGCGGGCGGGGGATAGCGTCGTTCACTCAGAGAAATCTCCGGTATCAGAATAAAGCAGTTCAAATAAGCATAACAGTCAGGGGGGAAAGTGCCTGATCGGTATACCCAAAATACAGC
>NZ_JBFUHK010000070.1:0-18359 GCF_056402435.1 Rahnella sp. P4_A8
GTAGCCTTCGATATGAACGTCCTGACCTTCAAACAGAAAATTGTAGCCTTCGATATGAACGTCCTGACCTTCAAACAGAAAATTCACCATTTCCTGTTCCAGCAATTTACGGTCATCCGGGTTCATCATGCTGAGTTTCTTTTCGTTGATCAGCATGGTCTGTTTGGCCATCCACTGTGACCAGGCTTCTTTAGAAATTTCATTGAAAATACGTTTGCCAATCTCGCCAGGGTACAGCTGGAAGTCTTGCCCTTCGGCATCGCGCTTGAGAAAGGTGCAAAAAATCGTTCTGCTCATGCTAATTCCTTATCGATCGTTCTTTTGGGGCGGTTATTTGCCAGTGGTCTGTTTTGCTAATTGCATCAGCAGACGTTCAACCGGCGCAGCCAGCCCGACGGATTGTGGTTGCGCTAAGTTATRCCAGAGACCCGCACCTTCATCCATGCAACCTGCCGGAGAACGCAGATTTAACCACATCGGGACGATATCCAGATGGAAATGGCTGAAAGTGTGACGAAAGGCGGTCTGCTGCTGCAACGCATTTTGCGTAACACCGTATTTTTGCAGCCCCAGCGTGAGTTCGTCTTCGGTCGAATATTGCGGGAAGCAGAACAATCCGCCCCACAGGCCGACGGACGGACGCTGCTCCAGCCAGACTTTATCCTCCTGCTGGATCATCAGCATAAAGGCCGTTTTTTCCGGTAACGTCGTCTTGGGTTTTTTCCCCGGATATTTTGCCCAGCTGTGATGTGCATAGGCTTCACAGCCTGACTTCACCGGACATAGCTCGCATTTCGGCTTACTGCGGGTACACACCATCGCACCCAGATCCATCATTGCCTGATTAAACTGCGCGACCCCTTCGGCAGGTGTGACGTCTTCACTGATCGCCCACAGTTTATTTTCGGTTTTCTTCTCGCCCGGCCAGCCGTCAACGGCGTAGCAGCGGGCCAGCACGCGTTTCACATTGCCGTCCAAAATGGGGTAATGCTGATTCAGTGCCAGCGACAAAACGGCACCCGCTGTGGAACGGCCAATGCCGGGCAGCGCAAGAATTTCATCAAAGGTTGTTGGAAATACGCCGCTGTGCTGGCTGACGATAGTTTGCGCTGCTTTATGCAGGTTTCGTGCGCGGGCGTAGTAACCCAGCCCGGTCCACAGATGCAGTACTTCATCGAGTGGCGCGGCGGCGAGATCAGACACCGTCGGGAAACGTTCCATAAAGCGTTCAAAATACGGGATGACAGTCGCTACCTGCGTTTGCTGCAACATCACTTCAGAAAGCCAGACTTTATAGGGGGTTTTTGCGATTTGCCAGGGCAGCGTTTTGCGGCCATAGCGCTGATACCAGTCGAGCACCAGCGGCGAAAAACTTTTTGCTTCCATAAAACCAGGGGTTTCCATCATGGGTGAATTACAGTCCGGCAGGGTTAAAAGACGGGGCTGATCACATCACAGTTCCCGTCTGGCTGTAAACCGGAACTTTCCGCACTGTATTGACGGATTTCCTGCCGTCAAACCTTGCTAATCGGGAGTAAGTTTGGATAATGCGCCTTTCCTTATATTCAGTGACCAAAGCACAGGCATCCGCGCGCGTGTACCGCGTCTTGCCAATCGGAGTGGAAACACCATGAAAAACGACGTCATTTCACCGGAGTTCGACGAGAACGGTCGCGCGATGCGCCGTATCCGTAGTTTTGTCCGCCGTCAGGGCCGTCTGACCAAAGGTCAGCAATTCGCGCTGGACAATTTCTGGCCGGTGATGGGCGTGGAGTTTCAGGCAGAACCTCTGGCAATTGATGCCTTGTTTGGTCGCCCGGCACCGGTTGTGCTGGAAATCGGTTTCGGGATGGGCACCTCGCTGGTCACGATGGCGAAACAGAACCCGGACCAGAATTTCATCGGCATTGAAGTTCACTCGCCTGGCGTCGGTGCCTGTCTTGCGACCGCGCATGAAGAGGGTGTCAGTAACCTGCGCGTAATGTGTCACGATGCGGTCGAAGTGTTGGAAAAAATGATTCCGGATGGCTCGCTTGACATGGTGCAGCTATTCTTTCCTGACCCGTGGCACAAAGCGCGTCATAATAAGCGCCGTATCGTGCAGCCGGAGTTCGTTGAGAAGCTGCGCAAAAAATTGAAAGTGGGCGGTGTATTCCACATGGCAACCGACTGGGAGCCTTATGCGGAGCACATGCTTGACGTCATGACCAGTTTAGAAAACTGGGTGAACCTGTCGCAGGAGGGCAATTATGTCCCGCGTCCGGAATCCCGCCCGGTGACCAAGTTCGAAATGCGTGGCCAGCGTTTAGGCCACGGCGTATGGGATCTGATGTTTGAGAGGAAGCAATAATGGCTACAAATCGCAGTCGTCGTTTACGTAAGAAGTTACACATTGCCGAGTTCCAGGAACTGGGCTTCTCTGTAAAATGGCGTTTCCCGGAAGGTACCGCGGTAGAAACCATTGACGAATCACTGGATAAATTCATTGACGGTGTGATCGAGCCAAACAAGCTGGCCTTCGACGGCAGTGGCTATCTGCAATGGGAAGGTCTGGTTTGCCGTCAGGACATCGGCCATTGCACTGATGAACAACGTGCGCTGGTCAAAAAATGGTTAGAAGACCATAAAATGGAAGACGTGGAAGTTTCTGAGTTATTCGATATCTGGTGGGACTGATTCTGCCGTCATCCTTCGAATTGTCTCTGCGTTGACTGCCTTCACTTACCCCGGTCACTTACTTTTGTAAGCTCCCGGGGATAAGTTCAGTTGTCGCCTTGATACAACTCGAATGATTTAGGCAGATCCTGAGGATCTCTGAATCTCATAAAGGTGCCTTCCGGCACCTTTGTTACATCTGGAGGCAGGACGTTGGGTACCGAACTTGATAACAGTTTGCTGGAAGATATTCTTGCGCAGGTCAGGCCGCTGATAGGTCGGGGTAAAGTGGCCGGTTACATTCCTGCTCTGGCGGAAGTCAGCCCCGATCATTTAGGAATCGCCGTGTGTACCACGAAAGGGGAGATCTTTCGTGCCGGTGATGCCGATATTCGTTTCTCGATCCAGTCGATCTCAAAAGTTCTCAGCCTGACGCTGGCGCTGACCCGTTATCAGGAAAGCGAAATCTGGCAGCGTGTCGGCAAAGAGCCGTCCGGTCAGCCATTCAATTCTCTGGTACAGCTTGAGCTGGAACAGGGTAAACCGCGTAACCCGTTCATCAATCCGGGCGCACTGGTGGTCTGCGATATGCTGCAAACCCGGCTTTCGGCACCGAAGCAGAGAATGCTGGAAGTGGTGCGTCAGCTGGCCGGATCGGCAGATCTCAACTACGATCGRCACGTTGCGCGTTCCGAGTTTGAGCACTCCGACCGCAATGCGGCGATTGCGTATCTGATGAAGTCTTTCGGTAATTTCGACAACGACGTCATCACCGTTTTGCACACCTATTTTCACTACTGCGCATTGCGCATGAGCTGTGAAGAGCTGGCGCGCACCTTTGTGTATCTGGCCAATAAAGGGCATCCGCTGGGTAGCGAGACACCGCTCATTGATGCCCGTCAGGCACGGCAGATTAATGCGATGATGGTGACCAGCGGTATGTACGATGGTGCGGGTGAGTTCGCCTATCGCGTCGGGATGCCGGGCAAATCCGGTGTCGGCGGCGGTATTATTGCCGTGGTGCCGGGGGAGATGTGTATCGCGGTATGGTCGCCGGAACTTGACGCGGCAGGGAACTCTTTGGCAGGTATTGCTGCCTTAGAACTACTGGCGCAACGTATTGGCCGTTCAATTTTTTGAGTTTGCTGTCTTAAGGGAGAGTACATGTTAGTAAAAAGTGGAGTGGTAAAAACCGGACTTGCTGCGTTGCTGGCTCTCAGTGCGTGGAGCGCACAGGCGGACTATCAGTGTGCCGTACAGCCTAAAGATGATGTGATCATTAAGCCGCAGACCGTTCAGGTGGTCGGCAACAGCGGTGATTTGCTGATCACGCCAAATGGTAACGTGACCCTCAACGGTAAAGACATGACCCTGAGCGCCAGACAGCGTCAGGAAGCGATCGATTATCAGGCCGGTTTGCGCCGCGACCTGCCGTGGATTGATCAGGGTGCGACGGCGCATCTCGAAAAAGGCCGCGTGGCGGTAGATCGGGTGATCGTCGAGAAACTGGGCACCGACAGCAACGTGCGTAACCGTCTGGTCACGCTCGACAAGCAACTGAAGCAACAAATGAACCTGATCATTGAGCACCGCGCCGACGGTCTGACCTTCCACCATAAAGCGGTGGATCAGGTTAAGCAAAACGGTCAGAAGCTGATGGAACAAACCATGGGCGGCGTGATGCAGGACAGCATCAACGAAATGGGCCTCAAACAGGCTACCAGCGGTGGGAATCCGTTGCAGGCGATGATGGGTAATCTTGGCGGGCTGCAGCAAGCCATTCAGGAAGAGTGGAACAAGCAGGAAAAAGAGTTCAAAGCCTTTGGCGATGACGTCTGTAAGCGTGTGACGAATCTGGATACTCAGCACAAAGCCTTGCTGGCGGATTTGAAAAAGTAACCGGCTAAATGACAGACACAAAAAAACCGCGATTACGCGGTTTTTTTGTTGGAAAACGAACCGTCCTTTGTGAACTGCACCTTACTCCCCCAAAAACAGCTCCAGCAGTGAGTTGAGGAATAATTTTCCTTTGCCGGTGATCTGCCAGTGCGTGGCGGTTTCCACCAGATATTCTTTGGTGATCGCTTCGTCAAGCTGTGCGCGTATCACCGACTCATCCAGCCCGGTATACAGACCAAACTCTTCACGCGGCGCGGCTTCCAGCAGGCGGAAGCGGTTCATGAAGAATTCAAACGGCAAATCTTCGGTTTCGACCGGATGTTGTTTGTCCATATAACGTCCCTGCATATAGCCGCGAGGATGTTTGGTTTTTACGGTACGCAGGATTTGCCCGTCGGGCTGCGTCAGTTTGCCATGCGCGCCACAACCGATGCCGAGATAATCCCCGAAGCGCCAGTAGTTCAGATTGTGCTGACACTGGTAGCCCGGTTTGGCATACGCCGAGGTTTCATACTGCTGATAACCAGCCGCAGTCAGCAACTGATCGCCTTGCTCGAAAATATCCCACAGTGCATCGTCATCCGGCAGGGTCGGCGGGCGCGAGGCGTACATTGTATTCGGCTCAATAGTCAGCTGATACCACGACAAATGCGGCGGGTTGAGTGCAATAGCCTGACGCAAATCGTCCAGCGCTTCTTCCAGCGTCTGATCCGGCAAGCCGTGCATCAGATCCAGATTGAAGCTGCGCAGGTTCAGGCCGGTCGCCAGATGCGCCGCGCGTGTGGCTTCGTCAGGGCCATGAATACGCCCCAGACGCTCCAGTTTCTGCGCATCAAAACTTTGCACGCCAATGGAGATACGGTTCACACCGGCGCGCTGATAGCCGCTGAAGCGGTCTGCTTCGACGGTACCCGGATTAGCTTCCATGGTGATTTCAGCATTAGCATCGAGCGGCAACCGCGCACGCACGCCGTCGAGCAGATTCTGCATCGCTTCGCTGCTCAGCAGACTTGGGGTTCCGCCGCCGATAAAAATCGTCCCCACACTGCGTCCGCCCACCAGATGCAGGTCTGCATCCAGATCAGCCAGCAGATGCGCGACATAATCGTCATGCGGCACTTCACCCTTTAACGCGTGCGAGTTGAAATCGCAGTAAGGGCATTTTTGCACGCACCACGGAATATGGATGTAGAGACTCAGCGGCGGTAACTTACGCATTCTTCTGTACAGCCTCTTTCATCGCGGCAAGCAATAGTTTCAGTGCCTGTCCACGGTGCGAGACCGCACTTTTTTCTTCACGGGTCAGTTCTGCGGCGGTCTTGCCCAGCTCAGGAACATAAAAAATCGGGTCATAACCGAAGCCGCCTTCGCCTGCTTCGGCAAAGGTAATCTCACCAGCCCAACTGCCGTGACACACCAGCGGCGTCGGGTCTTCAGCGTGGCGCATATATACCAGCACACAATGGAACCGCGCATCGCGCTGACCCTGTGGCACGTCTTTCAGCGCCACCAGCAGTTTATCGAGGTTTTGCTGATCGCTGGCATCAACGCCTGCGTAGCGTGCGGAGTAAATCCCCGGCGCGCCGCCGAGAAAATCCACCGCCAGACCTGAATCATCAGCAATGGCTGGCAAACCGGTGACCGCTGCCGCATGGCGGGCCTTCAGGATGGCGTTCTCAATGAACGTCAGCCCGGTTTCTTCGGCAGATTCAACACCGAGTTCCGTTTGTGCGACCACGTCCAGCCCGAAACTGGCCAGAAGATGTGCGAGCTCACGCACTTTACCGGCGTTGCCGGTAGCTAATACGACTTTCTGCATGGGAGAGTCCTGACGTAAACGTTATTCTGCGAGCAGTACCGCGACCTCAGTCGGGATATTTTGCGGATGTGTAATGCGGACTTGTTTATGGCGGCCCAGTTCGCCCTTTTCAATGCTGACCTGACTTTTGGCGACTTTAAACTGTTTTGCGAGAAATTTCACCAGATGTGTGTTCGCCTGACCATCAACCGGCGGGGCGGTGATGGCGACTTTCAGTTCGTCGCCATGCAAACCCACCAGGCTGTCGCGGCTGGCTTTGGGCTGGATAACCAGCCGCAAAACCAGCGCATCAGATTGCCAGAACGCCGGGCTTAAAGCTGGAACCACAACGCACCCAGCAGATCCATCCCCAGATAATTCAGCATATAGAGGATAAGGATCACCACCATCGCCGAGAAATCGATGCCGCCCATCGCCGGAAGAATACGACGGATTGGCGCCATCAGCGGCTCAGTCAGTTGCATCAGCAGGTAATCCATCGGCCCGCGGCCCTGGCTCACCCAGCTCATCAGCGAGCGGATAATCACCAGCCAGAACACCAGATAACCGGCGGCTTTAACCAGCCCTATCAGGCCAATCAGCAGGCTGCTCAGACCAAAGAAGATCGCGCCGCTTTGAATAAGCAACAGCAGCGGGAATTTGATGGTGCAAAGGATAAACGCCAGCAGCAAACTCGCGCTGTCAATTGGGCCCAGCGGCGGAATAATCCGGCGAAGTGGGCCGATAACAGGCTGAGTAATTTTCACCACGAACTGTGAAAACGGGTTATAAAAATCTGTACGTGCCCATTGCATCCAGATGCGCAGTAGCAGAACCATCACGTAGAGATCTATGAGGGTTTTAACCAGAAACGTCAGCGTTAACATAATTCTCCTATGCCCTTCATCCTTCGCGTGTCGTCTTGAGGCAACACGAATGATTTTGGGCAGTGTTATTTTATTATTTGCTCTTATTAGAACAGTTTTTCCATTTCCTGCGCGCGGGTAATGGCGGCCTGCATGGCCTCGGAGACAATCTCCGGTAATTTACGGTCGGTGAAAACCTTCAGAGCTTCAAACGTCGTGCCGCCTTTGGACGTCACATTCTCACGAAGTTGTGACAATGGCGTGTCCGGACTGGCGGCGACTAAAGCACTGGCGCCGCTGGCGGCTTGCTCAACCAGCATCCGTGCGGTTTCAGCGCTGAAACCCAGACGTTGCGCTTCAGCCTGCATTGCTTCCATAAACAGGAAGAAATACGCCGGGGCGCTGCCTGCGGCGGCAATTACGTGGTTGATACCTTCTTCGGTATCGACCCAGCAAATTTTCCCGACGGCGGTCATCAGTTCGCCGCTGTAATCACGGTCTGCCTGAGAAACCTGAGAAGGTGCGTACAGGCCACTCATGCCTTTCCCGACCAGGGATGGCGTGTTCGGCATGATACGCACGATGTTCAGATTATCGCCCAGCAACTCGCAGAAGCGCGCCACACTGACGCCTGCGGCAATCGACAGTACCAGCTTGTCGCTAAAATCCACGTCTTTTTGCAGTGCTTTACACACATCGGCCATCATTTGCGGTTTTACCGACAAAACAACGACATCCGCCTCCTTTGCACAGCCGCTGTTATCGCTGCTGCTTTGCACGCCATATTTATCAGCCAGCGCATCGCGATGCGTGGTGGAAGGGGCACAAACGCTGATGAGATTTGCCGGATAGCCGCTCTCGACCAGGCCGGAAATACTTGCGCCCGCCATATTACCGGCGCCGATAAAACTGATTTTGCGATGTTGCATTCATGCTCCTTGCTTTTAATGGGGGCTGAATTGAGCCTATCAAGAGTAAAGCAGTAAACCCAAAGATAAAGGTTACTGTTTTATGGTGTAATCACGGGCACCGAAAATGGCGGTCCCGATGCGAACCATCGTGCTGCCAGCCGCAATTGCCGCAGGCATATCATCGGTCATACCCATCGACAGCGTATCGGCCTGCGGACAAATATTTTGTAAATCTTTCAGCGCATCCCGCATCTTGCCGAAGACCTCAAGCTGTCGCGCGTGATCCGTTTCCACTGCCGGAATCGCCATCAGGCCGCGCAGTATCAGGCGGGGCATCGCCATAATCTGTCGGGCCAGTTCTGCGATATCGCCCACTGCAATGCCGGATTTACTGGCCTCATCACTGATGTTGACCTGAATCAGCACCTGTAAAGGCGCTAAACCGGCCGGACGTTGTTCGTTCAGCCGCTGGGCGATTTTCAGGCGGTCAATGGTATGGCACCAGTCAAAGTTCTCCGCCACCAGGCGGCTTTTATTCGACTGCAATGGCCCGATGAAATGCCAGGTCAGCGCAGGCTGATGTCCGGCAAAGTGGGCAATCTTATCCACGCCTTCCTGCACGTAGTTTTCGCCGAACGCTAACTGCCCGGCGGCAATCGCTTCTTCGACAGCGCTCGCAGGTTTTGTTTTGCTGACTGCAAGCAAGGTAATTTCTTCTGGAGACCTGCCGCAATGTTGTGCAGCGGCTGCGATTTTCTCGCGGACATTCTGTAAGTTCTGCTCAATAGCGTTTTGCTGACTAAGGCTCATAGGGACTCAGGAGGATTTCAACATGGATATTGATGGATTAGTGGGACGTAGTGTAAAGCAAAATGCCTCCGATCTGCACCTTTGTACCGGCTATCCGCCTGTGTTGCGCATTGACGGGGAATTATGTCGCTGTGAAGATCTGCCGGTGGTGGAGGCTTCGCAGATGCTGGGGCTGATCCATGCGTGGCTGGATGCCAATGAACAACATACTTTGCAGCTGGCCGGACAGGTGGATAAAGCGCTGACATTGGGTGATGGCGTGCGGATGCGGCTCAATATCTTTCAGCAACTGCACGGGTTGTCTGCGGCGCTGAGACCGGTGCCTGCCCGTTGCCCCGAGCTGGCTGCGTTGAGGGTGCCGGATATCTTGCAGCATGTGATTATGCAGGAAGACGGCCTGATTTTGGTCACCGGCGCGACGGGCAGCGGGAAATCCACCACGCTGGCGGCGCTGATTGATCATCTCAACCGCCATGCGAAGCGCCATATTATTACGCTGGAAGACCCCATTGAGCTTATCCATACTGGCAGGCACTGTCTGATTCAGCAGCGCGAACTCGGGCTGCATACGCGTTCATTTGGTGAAGCGGTGCGCGGTGCTCTGCGTGAAGATCCGGATGTATTGTTACTGGGCGAACTGCGTGACACTGACAGTATCCGGCTGGCGCTGACGGCGGCAGAAACCGGCCATCTGGTTCTCGCGACACTGCATACGCGCAACGCCACACAGGCCATTGACCGGCTGGTTGATGTGTTTCCGGCAGAAGAAAAAGCGTTTGTCCGCGCGCAACTGGCGGGTAGCCTGCGGGCCGTGATCGCGCAAAAACTGGCGGTGACTGAAGAAAAGGATGGGAGAAAAGCGGGAAGGGTAGCGCTTTTTGAAGTGCTGACCTCCACACCGGCGGTGTGCAATTTAATTCGTGAAGGGAAAACGCATCAGCTGGCGGATATCCTGCAAACCGGCGCGCAGGCCGGCATGCAGACGTTCGCACAAAGCCGTCAGCAGCGGCAACGTGCGGGATTACTGGCGGAAGATCAGGACTGACTCCACTGTTTCTCGAACCAGCTTTCCAGAATAATGACGGCGGAAGCGGCATCCACGCTGCCTTTATCCAGCGCACGGAAACCGCCGCGATCGAACAAATCAGCGCGGGCTTCTACGGTACTCAGGCGTTCGTCGTGCAGTTCAACCTGAACGCCAAAACGGCCATGCAGACGGTTGGCAAATTTGCGCGCACGGGCGGTCAGGGGTTGTTCTGTGCCGTCCATGTTCAGCGGCAAACCGACAACCACCAGATCCGGCAGCCACTCTTTCAGCAGTTTTTCAATTTTCTGCCAGTCCGGTGTGCCGTCCTGCGCTTTAAACGAGGTCAGCGGACGGGCGGTGCCGGTGACTTCCTGACCAATAGCCAGACCGATGCTTTTGGTGCCGAAGTCGAAAGCAAAAACCGTGCGGTTTGCCATTATGCGTGCCCCGCATGGGTGGCGAGCTGTCCGACGTCAACGCCGATCATTTTCGCTGCTTCGCGCCAGCGGTCAGCAATGGGGGTGCGGAACAAAATATCGCTGCTGGCTTCAATGGTCAGCCACGAGTTTTCCAGTAATTCTTTTTCAAGCTGGCCCTGTTCCCATGCGGCATAACCCAGTGCCACCAGCACATCTTTTGGCTGATCGGGCGTGCCCAGCGTTTCCAGCACGTCTTTCGAGGTGGTGATCATCGTGCAGTCAGAGATGCGGATGCTGGAGCCAAAACCTTCGCGCGGCGTATGCAAAATGAAACCGCGATCGTCTGCCAGCGGCCCCCCGGAAAAAACCGGGCGATCAAGACGAATACTCAGGTCACGGGGTTCGGGGGTGATGTCGAGTTTGTCGAGTACGCTTTCAATGGTGAAATCGTCGACCAGTTTGTTAATCACCAGCCCCATGGCGCCGTCTTCATTGTGTTCGCAGATGTACACGACCGAACGTTTGAACTGGGGTTCATCCAGGCCAGGCATCGCAATAAGAAAGTGATGTTGTAGATTCATGGTATGCAGGATGTTTAACCTCAGAATTGAAATCAGTGCAGGCAGGCCAGTTTATTACGTCAGGCTCGCCAAAAAAAGCGGGTTATCCAGCAATGCTGAACAACCCGTTTATCGATTTTAATCTGTGCTTATCGTGAAGCCAGACGTTTCTCGATGGCGTCCATCAGCATGCCGGTGATGGAAATCGGGAAGGCGGCTTCGATTTCACGTGCACAGGTCGGGCTGGTGACGTTAATTTCCGTCAGACGATCGCCGATAATATCCAGACCGACAAAAATCAGGCCTTTTTGCTTGAGGATTGGCGCAACGGTACGGGCAATTGCCCAGTCACTTTCGCTCAGCGGACGGGCTTCGCCACGGCCTCCGGCAGCCAGATTACCGCGGGTTTCACCCTGCGCCGGAATACGCGCCAGGCAGTAAGGCACCGGTTCGCCGTCGACCACCAGAACGCGTTTGTCACCGTCCTTGATGGCTGGCAGGTAGTTTTGTGCCATACAGAAACGGCTGCCGTGTTCGGTCAGTGTTTCGATAACGACGGAGACGTTGGCATCTTCAGGTTTCAGACGGAAAATGGAAGCGCCACCCATGCCATCGAGTGGCTTGAGGATCACGTCAGTGTGTTCTTTATGGAACGCTTTCAACTGCGCTGCATTGCGGGTAACCAGCGTATCTGGCGTCAGTTCAGGGAACCACGCGGTGAACAGCTTCTCGTTACAGTCGCGCAGGCTCTGCGGTTTATTGACGATCAGCGTGCCTTTTTCTTCGGCACGTTCGAGGATGTAAGTGGCATAAATGAATTCGGTATCGAACGGCGGATCCTTACGCATCAGGATCACGTCCAGTTCCTGCAGGGCGATATCCTGCTCTGTGCCAAACTCATACCAGCCATCGTAATCCTGCTTCACGCTGAGTTTTTTGGTGGTCGCACGGCCTTCGCCGCCGCGCAGATACAGGGAATTCATTTCCATGTAATGCAGTTCGTAACCACGACTCTGCGCTTCCAGCAACATAGCGAAACTGGTGTCTTTTTTAATGTTGATGGAAGAGATCGGATCCATCACGATGCCAAGCTTAATCATTTGGTTTCCTCTTAACCCAGATCGCCGAAACGAACCTGTAAGGCTGTAATCGCGGTGAGTGCTGTGGTTTCTGTACGCAGAACACGGGGTCCCAGCAGGATATCAGTAAATCCGTAGCCGGAGGTCATTGCAATTTCTTCAGCGGATAAACCGCCTTCCGGACCGATCAGCAGGCGGACATGGCTTACCGGCAGCGGCAGGGTGTTAATGCTGTGGCTGGCGCGCGGGTGCAGGTTCAGCTTCAGGCTGTCGTCCTGCTCGTTGCACCAGGCTTCGAGCTGCATCGCCGGACGAATTTCAGGGATACGGTTACGTCCGCACTGTTCGCAGGCGGCAATGGCGATTTTCTGCCACTGCTGCAATTTTTTCTCCAGACGTTCGCCGTCAAGTTTGACGCCACAGCGCTCGGAAAACAGCGGAGTAATCGTATTCACGCCCAGCTCAATAGATTTCTGAATGGTGAATTCCATCTTCTCGCCACGCGAGATCACCTGACCAAGATGCAGATTCAGCGGGGATTCATTATCCGCCAGCACGCCCTGATTCAGGCTGACACGCACACTTTTCTTATCAACCTGCGTGATGCTGGCTTCGAAGACCTGGTTGCTGCCGTCAAATAACTGAATCGCCTGACCCGGCTGCATACGCAGAACGCGCCCGACGTGATTGGCGGCATCTTCGCTCAGCGCAATCTCGCTGTGAGCGGTCAGGATTTCCGGATGATAAATGCGGGGTATGCGCATGTGCGGCTGCTGTCCTTAAAGTGGTGAAGTGGGCTATTTTGGCAACTGTTGCCAGCCCTGTCGCTGACTATTGTGCCCTATAGTAGGTTAGCTTTTTCTTTGCACGCAAGCCTGCTGAACGTAAGGGTTGTGATTCCCCTGTACCCTGGCAATGCGGTTATCGCGTTCACATTCCCATGAAGTGACCGGATACTGGCGATCCCAGGCGGTAAACAACTGTGTCTGCTGGCGGGATAAATTCAGTTTGTACTGGTCACGCATGTAGAAGTAAGTGCGCGCAATGGCCCCACGGGCGCGGGCTGGCGGCTCGGCGGCTTTGGCTTTGAAGTCGATTTTCATTTCACAGCTGCCATACTGACCTTCGCCACCGTTCCACTGGCTGTACATGAAATTATTGCGGTCGCCGTTCACTTCACCGATGGCCGGTTCAAGGTTGTGCAGGTCAGTTTCAACCTTGCGATAGTCGGCGCTTTTCGCGCAATTTTTGCGCCCGCCATCCTGCCAGCATTGCATCTGGTGGCCGAACTGCCACGCGGGAACCACATGTTCCCATTCGATCCGGCTGGCGCGCTGTTCACTTTTACGTACCGCGTAACCGCAGGATTGCAGATCCGGCGTGCCTTTTTTCCCCTGCCAGCTGATATCGCAGCCGCAGTAAAATGTTGGCGCGCCCTGATTGATTTTCACGGCAGCGGCTTTGGCCTGACTGAAGTTATTGATGGCGTTGCCGGACTGGCTGAAGGCGCTCAGCGGTGTCAGCGCACTGATAAACAGAAAAGATAAGAACGTTTTATGAAACATGTTTCTGAAAGACCCAGGACTAAAAGGCCGGAAGGGTAACGGATGCGGCGCGATGTGACAATGGGACTTTGCTGCTAATGAGTGATTGAAAAATCAGCAATTAGTGATGCCGTTAGCGTTAAAACGTAACAGTTCGCCGCAATGGCGGCAGCGGTATTCCGACTCCTTGCGCATCACCTTATTGTGGCGTCGCACGGTCAACAGGTGGTCGCGGCAGGCGCATAAATACGGATAGGTTTTACTTTGCACGGATGCCACTTCGAACTTGTGGGTTCTGCTCGCTGAGACACCCAGCACATGTTCCATCATCCAGCGCCACTCTTTGCCGTGCGGTGCAGGAGCGCGACCAAAACGGCGGTATACCAGCAAATGGGCCAGCTCGTGTGGCACCACTTCATCGATAAACGGTTGCTGATTTTCCAGCAGTAATACCGGATTAAGGCGGATTTGCCAGTGTTGCAGATACGCGCTTCCCGCGCTGGTGCCGCGTTGCTGATAGTTGATTTCCGGCTCCGTGTAATCGGTGCCAAAAAACTGATTTGCCATCTGGAGTTTTTCCCGCAGGCAGCGCATAACGGCTTGTTGCAGGGCGATGGGGAGACGTGAGGTTTTCATCTGGCGAAGGATAAATCTGGCGGGGGAGAGATGCAATATGGAATTCCTCCCCTTTGCAGGGGAGGAATGGCAGGCTTATTTATTGCTAACTTACTTACCGATGTCGCGCAGGGCTTCACCTTTCATCAGGTTGCGTTCGATGTGTTCCAGTGAGACGTTTTTGGTCTCAGGGATCAGCGCAATAGTGATGAAGATGAAGACCACGTTCAGCGCGGCGTACACCCAGAAGGTATTGGCATTGCCGAGGCTGTCGAGCATGGTCAGGAAGGTTGCGCCGACAATCATGTTGGCGATCCAGTTGGTCGCAGTAGACACGGTGATACCAAAATCGCGGCCTTTCAGCGGCTGAATTTCAGAACACAGTACCCAAATCAGCGGACCAGCACTCATCGCAAAACCAACGATGAACATCAGCAGCATGGCAATGGAGAAGTATTTCGCCGCATCGGATTCGACACCGATATGCAGCATAGTACCCAGCACACCCATACCGACTGCCATCACCAGGAAGCCCAGTTTCAGCGTAGGTTTACGGCCCCAGCGGTCAACCAGACCGATGGCGATGAACGTCGCCAGAACGTTAACCAGCCCGACGATCACCGTGCCCCACATCTGTTGAGAGGTGCTGGCGAAACCGGCGATGCCGAAGATTTTTGGTGCGTAGTACATGATGACGTTCATACCGGTGAACTGCTGCATGACCTGCAACAGAACGCCGAGGTAAACCGCACGACGGAAGTTTTTGTTATTAACGAACAAACCCCAGCCGCTTTGTTTTACTTTCAGACTTTCACGGATTTCATCCAGTTCATGTTTTGCCTGCTCACTGGAATCACGCAGTTTTTCCAGTACGCGGCGTGCTTTACCGTCATCGCCACGAGCGGCCAGCCAGCGCGGGCTGTCCGGCAGAAAGAAGACGCCAACCAGCAACAGCAATGCCGGAATGGTGATGATGCCCAGCATCCAGCGCCATGCACCGGTGTAGCTGAACGCGGTATCCGACAGGTATGCGGCCAGAATACCGATGGTGATCATCAACTGGTACATGGAAATCATGCTGCCGCGGATTTTTTCCGGTGCGATTTCTGACAGGTAAATCGGTGCGGTGTAAGAGGCAATACCGACAGCCAGACCCAGCAGAACACGGGCAACAATCAGCACTTCTGTGTTGGGCGCAAAGGCGGAACACAGGGAGCCGACAACGAACAGAACTGCGCCGATCATCAGGCTGAATTTACGTCCCAGACGGAAGTTCAGCCAGCCACTGCCGACAGCACCGACGGCGGCACCAAACATCATGGAGCTGACAACCCATTCCTGTTGGTGGTTAGTAATCTGGAAGTCATGGCTGATAAAGGGCAGGGCGCCCGCGATGACGCCGATATCTAAGCCGAACAGCAGTCCGGCAAGTGCAGCAAGAAAACAGACAAAGAAAGTGACGCTTTTGTTCGAGCGTTTTCCTTTGGTCGAAGTTGAGTTGTTCATCCGGTCTCCAAAATAATGCAATCGTTTTGAGTTTGTAATAATGCTTAGGCTGTTATGTTATTAACCCTGCACACAGCTTAACGTGAACCCGGTCACAGTGTTGTAATCGTTTACACTAATAGGTGTGGCTGGGTATCTTGTTTCTGAAGGGTTTCAAACGGATAGCGTAACAGGAAGGAGATGTGCCTGAGAGTAATAGCCCATAAATTGATTTATATCAATCAATACAGTGTTTCAAACTTTTACATATACAAATAACTTATTAATTTATAACAAATTATTTTCTGTAACCGTTTTCATTTTAGCCATCATCTGGCCATAAAACTTCCCGCTTCCTGCTTTTGAGTGTAATCGTTGAAATACTCAATTCGGACTTTTTCAGACGATGCTGAAGCCGAAAATGGTAACGATGGGCTGTATGGCTTGCCCGGATAGACGTTTTTCTTCAGCTCTTTCCACTGGCACCGTGCTTCCTTTTTATCGCTGTCACACAGGCCAATACGCTGTACCAGCAGATGGATATTGCCGGTATTGGTAATTTGCTGAGTAGATGGATCCCAACCCAGTCTGGCGACCGGTTTTGCTGGCGGCACCATGACGACGACCCCCCAGACAATGGTCAGGTTCAGTTCGCTGGTGAAATTTTTGTTGCTGGCAGGGTTTTTGAATTCTTCCGGAGTCATTGACTGAAAATGCACGCGGTAGATTTTTTCTTCGTTGCTTTCACCGAGGCCGACGATCCTCACCGGCTGGCTGTTACCGGCGGGCAAACCAAATTTTAGCGGCGAGACCACCAGACTGTTTTGTGCGCCCTGTGGTGCAGGCGTTTCACTTTCCTGTGGTGTGCCGGGGTTATGAACCTCGGTGATTTTTCCCTGAATATACTGGGTAGTTTCGCTTTTAGAACTGATGACCAGTGCAGCAGCATGTTGTTCGTTAAGCGTTACTTTCATCGGTGAAACGGTGATGTTGGCAAAACACAGGACAGGTATGGTCAGCATCAGTAACGGGAGCAGTTTCAGGTCTGAGACCCGCCTTTGTATTTGTGATCTGCGCATAAAAATCCTTACGTGAATGCGGTGATGAAGTGCAATCCGTTGCCAGGAGAATCTCCTAAAGCTGTGGCGTAAAATTCACAATCAGATGTCCGGTATAATGCCCGGCTTGTTTACTGTTGATATCCATTGTCTTGGTGCTGAGTTCCAGTGGTGCAGGAACACACAATACTGCCTGTGGGATCCCTGGCAGATGCACTGGCCGGGTATGAGCGGTCTGAATATCAGAAATTACCAGATCATCACCGCGTATTACGCTGACGTATTTACCGTCGGGTGCCTGCATTCGCACATAATAATCAATGCGTCCTGAATCCAAATTAGTGTCGCCGTGATCAGAATAAATAGAGAAGTATCCGTTATTGCGCTGGGTTGTCCCCTGCTGCTGATCGTCAAATTTCAGGGTGAAACTGGTACTGTTCGAGCCATACCCATCGTACAAACACATATCTATAGTAGCCGAGCCGTTCATTTGCGTTTGATTACCTTTAGTGCCGGGCAACGGGCGCAGGTTAAGGTCAACGCGCGGTGCGGCTTCGCCAAATTCGGGTAAGTAGATTTGCTGGTTGTTATTGTCAGTGACGTTGAGGGTGATGTGCGCTGTCCATCTGGCCAGATTTTTACCCGGGGACCACTGCCACAGATCCAGCGCCAGTGTACCTTCCCAGACTCCGCCAACCGGAAGTTTTTTCAATTCATCCCCGTTGATAAACATATAGAGAAAGGTTTCTTTGGCACCGTTGTCAGCCCCCGCAGTGACTAAAAAATGCGTGCCATCTGCCGAACTCGAATGGTAGCCTTTGAGATTAATAACGGCTTGCAGGCCGCTCTTCTTCTCAGTAAAGAGAGTAGGAATAAGCGTATCCCCTGTTGCTCCCCAGTCTCCATTCGCATTTTTGGCTTCGCCACTTTTACATTGCCCGGTCTCCGGAGACGTATTTGATAAACACCGCCAGTTATTTCTCCCCCATAACCTCGGGTCTTCGGTGTCATAACCTCCACTTTCATGCGTCCAGATGCCGAGTGTACTGGGCGGTGTTCCTCTGTCAAAAGTTGCGCTTACAGGCGTATCTCGTCCGGCAGGAGGCACGCTTTCTGCAAGTGCTGGCAGTATTGTCAGCACAGGTGCCAGAGTGGCAAACAGTGCAAAAAAACATGCTCTTTTAACGGACATATTCACTTTCCTTAAAGCTGCGGTGTAAAATTCACAATCAGATGTCCGGTATAATGCCCGGCTTGTTTACTGTTGATATCCATTGTCTTGGTGCTGAGTTCCAGTGGCGCAGGAACACACAATACTGCCTGTGGGATCCCGGGCAGATGTACAGGCCGGATATGAGCGGTCTGAATATCAGAAATCACCAGATCATCACCGCGTATTACGCTGACGTATTTGCCGTCGGGTGCCTGCATTCGCACATAATAATCAATGCGTCCTGAATCCAAATTAGTGTCGCCGTGATCAGAATAAATAGAGAAGTATCCGTTATTGCGCTCGGTTGTCCCCTGCTGCTGATCGTCAAATTTCAGGGTGAAACTGGTGCTGTTCGAGCCATACCCATCGTACAAACACATATCTATAGTAGCCGAGCCGTTCATTTGCGTTTGATTACCT
>NZ_JBFUHK010000071.1:0-18180 GCF_056402435.1 Rahnella sp. P4_A8
TTTCCGCGGAGTGTCGCAGTCGCTCGGTCATCATATTGCTAACGATGTCATCCGCGACTGGGTGCTGGATAACCGCGAAGGCGATGAATTTGAAACCACGCCTTACGACGTGGCTATTATCGGCGACTACAACATCGGCGGTGACGCCTGGGCCTCACGTATTCTGCTCGAAGAAATGGGGCTGCGCGTGGTGGCGCAGTGGTCCGGCGACGGCACGCTGGTGGAGATGGAAAACACCCCGAAAGTCGCGCTCAATCTGGTGCACTGCTACCGCTCGATGAACTACATCTCCCGTCATATGGAAGAAAAACACGGCATTCCGTGGATGGAATACAACTTTTTTGGCCCGACCAAAATTGCGGAATCTCTGCGCGAAATCGCGGCGCGTTTTGACGATACCATCCGGAAAAACGCCGAAGCGGTGATTGAAAAATATCAGGCGCAAACGCAGGCGGTGATCGACAAATACCGTCCGCGTCTGGAAGGCAAAAAGGTGCTGTTGTATCTCGGCGGTTTACGTCCGCGCCACATCATCGGGGCGTATGAAGATCTGGGAATGGAAATCATCGGTACCGGCTATGAATTCGGTCATAACGATGACTACGACCGCACCTTACCGATGCTCAAAGAAGGCACGTTGCTGTTCGATGACCTGAGCAGTTATGAGCTGGAAGCGTTCGTTAAAGCGCTGAAACCGGATCTTGTCGGGTCAGGCATCAAAGAAAAATACATTTTCCAGAAAATGGGCGTGCCGTTCCGCCAGATGCACTCCTGGGATTATTCCGGCCCTTATCACGGCTACGACGGTTTCGGCATTTTTGCCCGTGACATGGACATGACGCTGAACAATCCGGGCTGGAGTCAGCTGACCGCCCCCTGGTTGCAATCGGCCTGACAGAGACGACAAACATTCCGTCAGTTCACAGATTTGTGGCGCGGAAGGAGAGAAACATGAGTCAAGATCTTGGCACCCCAAAATCCTGTTTCCCGCTGTTCGAGCAGGATGAATACCAGAGTATGTTTACCAACAAACGCGCGCTGGAAGAAGCACACGGCGAGGCGAAAGTGCGGGAAGTGTTTGAATGGACCACCACGCAGGAATATCAGGATCTGAACTTCTCGCGTGAAGCGCTGACCGTCGACCCGGCGAAAGCCTGCCAGCCGTTAGGCGCGGTGCTTTGCGCGCTGGGTTTTGCCAACACGTTGCCGTATGTCCACGGTTCACAAGGCTGTGTGGCGTATTTTCGTACCTATTTTAACCGTCATTTCAAAGAGCCGGTGGCCTGTGTTTCCGACTCAATGACCGAAGATGCCGCCGTTTTTGGCGGAAATAACAACATGAATGTCGGTCTGGAAAACGCCAGCGCGCTGTACAAGCCGGAAATTATTGCTGTCTCCACCACCTGTATGGCGGAAGTGATCGGTGATGACCTGCAGGCTTTTATCGCTAACGCCAAAAAAGACGGATTTGTGGATGCCGGTATGCCAATCCCGTATGCCCATACACCGAGTTTTCTGGGCAGTCATGTCACCGGCTGGGACAACATGTTTGAAGGCTTCGCCCGTACCTTTACCACCGACGCCACGCGGGAATATCAGCCGGGCAAACTCGCCAAACTGAACGTGGTGACCGGTTTTGAAACCTATCTCGGCAACTACCGGGTTATCCACCGCATGATGAGCCAGATGGGGGTCGAATGCAGCGTCTTGTCCGATCCGTCGGAAGTGCTCGACACCCCGGCTGACGGGCATTACCGCATGTATGCCGGCGGCACCACGCAAACCGAAATGCGAGATGCACCGGATGCCATCGACACCTTGCTGCTGCAACCGTGGCAATTGCAGAAAACCAAAAAAGTGGTGCAGGGCGACTGGAATCAGCCGGGTACCGAAGTCAGTGTGCCGATTGGCCTGGCGGCGACCGATGCCTTGCTGATGACGGTAAGCGAACTGACCGGCAAACCGATAGCTGACGCGCTGGCGACTGAACGTGGCCGTCTGGTGGACATGATGCTCGATTCCCACACTTGGCTGCACGGCAAGCGTTTCGGTTTGTACGGTGACCCGGATTTTGTGATGGGCATGACTGCATTCCTGCTGGAACTGGGCTGTGAACCGACCACCATTCTCAGCCATAACGGCAATAAGCGCTGGCAGAAAGCTATGAAGAAAATGCTGGCTGATTCGCCTTACGGACAGGACAGCGATGTGTATGTGAACTGCGACCTGTGGCATTTCCGCTCGCTGATGTTTACCCGTAAACCGGACTTTATGATCGGCAACTCTTACGGAAAATTCATTCAGCGTGACACGCTGGCCAAAGGCGAACAGTTCGAAGTGCCGCTGATCCGTATCGGATTCCCGATTTTTGACCGGCACCATTTGCACCGTCAGACCACCTGGGGATACGAGGGAGCGATGAGCATTCTGACGCAACTGGTGAATGCGGTGCTCGAACAGCGGGATCGCGAAACCATGAAGCTCGGCAAAACCGACTACAACTTCGACCTGATCCGCTAATACCCTCGCCCCGGCACTGAACTGTGCCGGGGCTTTTCTCTTTACCGCCAGGGCGCGTGTCGCCGGGAGGGGCTTATGCCGATGGTTATTTTCCGACTGCGTAATAACAGTCTTTATTGCTATATCGCGAAACAGGATATGGAAGCCAAAGTGGTGCAACTGGAGCATAACCATCCGCAACAGTGGGGCGGATGTGTTTGTCTGGAAGGAGGAAAAACCTATTACGTGGAACCTCAGCCGGGCATTCCGTCGTTTCCCGTCAGCCTGCGGGCAACACGATCAGAACTGTGAGAGGAGTGAATCCGATGTCAAAAGACGATCTGCTGTTCTGGCGTTTATTCGCCGTGGTGCAATTATTCCCGGAAATCCCGCCGCCGGAGGTGCTGTCCTGGCTGACACAGGGCAGTCGCGAAAGTGACGGCAATATCGGGCTGGCGCATTTACAGGCCATGAGTCTGGAAGAACTGGAGGTGACATTTCCGGGAGATGCCGGAAAGGTGACGATCAGCCGCTGGCAGTCGCTGATGAGCTGCCTGCAGGGGCAACTGCCACCGCATCTGACTCTGGCTGAAAATCGCTGCCAGCCACAGCAGTTAAGGGTGGCATTTTCGTCTTTGGACGGCATCACGGTGAACGGTCATTTTGGGCAGTCGCATCTGTTTTTCATTTATGCGTTCGACAGCGACGGGCCGTATCTGATGGCGCTGCGCCGTACGCCGGTATCGCCCGAAGGCGAAGAGTCCAATGAAACCCGTGCGCGGCTGATCAGCGATTGCCATTTGCTGTTCTGTGATGCCATTGGCGGACCGGCAGCGGCGCGGGTCATCCGCCATAATATTCATCCGATCAAAGTGCTGCCCGGCGTGAGCATTGCGTCACAGCTTGCTGCGCTGCAACGCATGCTGACCGAAAACATGCCGCCGTGGCTGGCGCGCCGGTTAGGCAAAAGTAATCCGCTGGAAAACCGTCTGTTCAGTTAACGTCCCTCTGCGGGGCGCGGTCTGCGCCCCGACATCCGTCGTCTCCTTTGTTTTCTTTGTGTCGTTTGTCATAAACACGACAATGAGATCCTGTTTAAAATCAGTAGGTAATCCGCTGGCCTGCTCCTTGCAACCTTCACCCTGATACTTATCTGTCATGACGAGGTTGCGATGAAGGCAAAAGAGATTCTGGCGCTGATTGATGAGCCAGCCTGTGAGCATAACCACAAGCAGAAGTCGGGTTGCAGCCTGCCGAAACCGGGCGCGACGGCAGGCGGTTGTGCGTTTGATGGCGCGCAGATTGCGCTGCTGCCGGTCGCGGACGTCGCGCATCTGGTACACGGCCCGATTGGCTGTACCGGCAGTTCATGGGACAACCGTGGCAGCCGCAGTTCCGGGCCTTCCATCAACCGGATGGGCTTCACCACCGACATGAGCGAGCAGGATGTGATTATGGGGCGCGGCGAGCTACGCTTATTTCACGCCGTGCAGCACATCGTCAGCCATTACCATCCGGTGGCGGTCTTTATTTACAACACCTGCGTACCGGCGATGGAAGGGGATGACGTTGAAGCCGTGTGTCGCGCCGCATCGTCCGCTGCCGGTGTGCCGGTTATTTCAGTCGATGCCGCCGGTTTCTACGGCAGCAAAAATCTCGGTAACCGCATTGCCGGGGACGTGATGGTCAAAAAGGTGATCGGCCAGCGCGAACCCGCGCCGTGGCCGGAAAACTCACCGATCCCCGCCGGACACCGCCACAGCATCAGCCTGATTGGCGAATTCAATATTGCCGGCGAATTCTGGCACGTTCTGCCGCTGCTCGATGAACTCGGGATCCGCGTGCTGTGCAGCCTTTCCGGGGATTCCCGTTTTGCTGAAATCCAGACTATGCACCGTGGCGAAGCCAACATGCTGGTGTGCTCGCGGGCGCTGATCAACGTCGCCCGCAAAATGGAAGAGCGTTACCAAATCCCATGGTTTGAAGGCAGTTTTTATGGCCTGCGTTCCATCGCTGATTCCCTGCGCACGATCGCCGTGCTGCTCAAAGACCCGGATTTACAAGCGCGCACAGAACGTCTGATTGAGCGCGAGGAGGCGGCGACACATCTTGCGCTCGCGCCTTACCGTGCGCGGCTCAGCGGGCGCAAGGCGCTGCTGTATACCGGTGGCGTGAAATCCTGGTCGGTGGTCTCGGCGTTACAGGATTTAGGCATCACGGTGGTCGCGACCGGCACCCGAAAATCAACCGAAGAAGACAAGCAGCGTATTCGCGAACTGATGGGCGAAGACGTGCTGATGCTCGACGAAGGCAATGCCAGAACCTTGCTCGACACCCTCTATCGTTTCGGCGGCGACATCATGATCGCCGGGGGCCGCAACATGTATACCGCGTACAAAGCCCGCCTGCCGTTCCTGGATATCAATCAGGAGCGCGAGCATGCGTTTGCCGGTTATCACGGGCTGGTGAATCTGGCCGAACAGTTGTGTATCACCCTGGAAAGCCCTGTCTGGGCGCAGGTCAACCGTCTGGCGCCGTGGCGCTAAACAGACACATTGTGAGCGATGTTTCGACTCATTGTTTTGGAGACTGTGTATGGCTCAAATTCTGCGTAATGCCAAGCCGCTTGCCACCACGCCTGTCAAAAGCGGGCAACCGCTCGGGGCGATCCTGGCCAGTCAGGGGCTGGAAAATTGCATCCCGTTGGTTCACGGCGCGCAAGGTTGCAGCGCGTTCGCCAAAGTTTTCTTCATCCAGCATTTTCACGATCCGATCCCGTTGCAGTCCACGGCGATGGAATCGACCACGACTATCATGGGCTCGGATGGCAACGTCAGTACTGCGCTGACCACGTTGTGTCAGCGCAGTAATCCAAAAGCCATTGTGATTTTGAGCACCGGACTGTCAGAAGCCCAGGGCAGTGATTTGTCGATGGTGCTGCGTGAGTTTCGCGACAAAGAACCGCGCTTTAATGCCATCGCCATTCTGACCGTTAACACGCCGGATTTTTACGGCTCGCTGGAAAACGGCTACAGCGCGCTGATGGAAAGCGTGATCACTCAGTGGGTGCCGGAAAAGCCGCCGACCGGCATGCGTAACAAGCGCGTGAACCTGCTGGTCAGCCATCTGCTGACGCCGGGGGATCTGGAATTACTGCGCAGCTATGTCGAAGCCTTTGGCCTGCAACCGGTGATCCTGCCGGATTTATCACAGTCGCTGGACGGACATCTGGCGAATGGCGATTTCAATCCGGTCACGCAGGGCGGCACGTCGCAACGCCAGATTGAACAAATGGGGCAGAGCCTGACCACCATCACCATTGGCAGTTCGCTCAACTGCGCCGCCAGCCTGATGGCGATGCGCAGCCGCGGCATGGCGCTGAACCTGCCGCACCTGATGACGCTGGAAAACATGGACAGTCTGATCCGCCATCTGCATCAGGTGTCAGGCCGCGAGGTACCGGCATGGATTGAGCGCCAGCGCGGGCAACTGCTGGACGCCATGATCGACTGTCATACCTGGTTGCAGTCACAGCGTATTGCGCTGGCGGCAGAAGCTGATTTGCTGGTGGCGTGGTGCGATTTCGCTCAGAGCCAGGGAATGCGCGTCGGGCCGGTGATTGCGCCGGTTAATCAGCAGTCACTGGCCGGGCTGCCGGTTGAACAGGTGGTGATCGGCGATCTGGAAGATTTACAAACCCGGCTCGACAGCTACCCGGTTTCATTGCTGGTGGCGAACTCCCACGCTGCACCACTGGCGGAAAAAAACGGTATCGCGCTGGTGCGTGCCGGTTTCCCGCTTTACGACCGTCTCGGAGAATTTCGCCGCGTGCGGCAGGGCTATGCGGGTATTCGCGACACTTTGTTCGAACTCGCTAACCTGATGCAGGCGCGTCATCACATGCTGGCGGCGTATCACTCACCGCTCAAGCAGGTGTTCAGCCTGAGCCCGGTACCGGAGGCCAGCCATGAGGCGCTCTAACCGTTATCTCGATACCGTCAGCGTCACGCAGTGGCCGATGCAGGTGGCATTCGCAAGTTCCGATTATCACCACGTCGACCAGCATTTCGGTGCCAGCACCCGGCTGGTGGTGTACGGCGTAAAACAGGATCAGGTGCAACTGCTGCGGGTGGCGGAATTCAGCGCCGAATCTGGCCATCAGCAGGAAAAAATCGCCTGCCGGATGGCGGCGCTGGAAGACTGCGTGACGCTCTATTGCCTGGCGATTGGCGATTCAGTTTTCCGCCAGTTGCTGGAAATTGGCGTACGGGCGATCAAAGTACCGCAAGACACCGACATCGCGCATTTGCTCAAACAGACGCAGCAACACTGGTCGGCTGCAGAGCGTCAGGTGACGCGCCGCAGCCGCGACCCTGGCCGTTTCGACAAACTGCTGGCGGGGGACGAATGGCAGGAGGAAGACCGCCCGTAACCTTGTGTCACCTGTATGACAAACCTGACAAATAGCGCGACATCTGTGTGGGATTTGATGCGGGCATCAGGGGCTATGTGGTTGAAATAACGCTGATAATGTGACTGGCATCACAATTGCTCAGTAGTCATAAACCCGTACAGGAGGTGACCCGATGATGGTAATTGAACCTGCGGTTTTTGACCGCTTGCTGGCGTTACAGCGGCAACTGTCGCCGCAGGGGGGTGGCCTGCGGATGACATTAGGCGGCGACCCGTGCGGCGGCTGGAAAGTGGGGCTGCACTGGAGCGCGGCCTTGTGGCCGCGTGACCACGTAGAAATGATTAACGGGTTACGCCTGCTGGCGGATCCGCTGCACTGGACGCTATTACAAAATGCCACGCTGTCTGCCGGTGAACAGAACAGCCGCGCCGGAATACGGGTGGTTTTGCCAGCGGCATCCGCTTGTCACTGCGAAAGCGGCAGTTGTACGACATCACCCGAACCGGACTAACCAAAGGGGTTAAAGACATGTGGAATTATTCTGAGAAAGTGAAAGAACATTTTTTTAATCCGCGTAACGCCAAAGTCGTGGATGAAGCGAATGCCATCGGTGACGTCGGTTCACTGAGTTGCGGCGACGCGCTGCGCCTGATGCTGAAGGTGGATCCTGAGACGGAAATTATTCTTGATGCCGGATTCCAGACCTTCGGCTGTGGCAGCGCCATTGCGTCCTCGTCGGCGCTGACCGAACTGATTATCGGCCGCAGCCTGACGCAGGCGCAGCAGGTGAGCAACCAGCAAATTGCCGACTATCTCGATGGCCTGCCGCCGGAAAAAATGCACTGTTCGGTGATGGGGCAGGAAGCGTTGCGGGCTGCCATCAGGTATTACCGTGGCGAAGCGCCGGATGAAGATCATGAAGAAGGCGCGCTTATCTGCAAATGTTTTGCGGTCGATGAAGCGCAGATCCGCCGCGCGGTGCTCGCCAACGGCCTGACCACGCTCGAAGATGTGATCAACTACACCAAAGCCGGGGGCGGCTGCACCTCCTGCCACGAAAAAATCGAGCTGTGTCTGGAAGAAATCCTAAAAGGGCATCCGGTGAAAAACCCGGTGGCGGCAAAAGTCAGGGATGAAAACTGGCTGGCGGTGGAAGAAGTCGTGGCGTCTTTGCGCCCGCACATCAGGGCTGACGGCGGCGACATGTCGGTGGTGCGCGTCGACGGGCAGGACGTGACGGTGGCGCTTTCCGGCAGTTGCAGCGGCTGCATGATGACGGACATGACGCTGGCCTGGCTGCAACAGAAACTGGTTGAGCGTATGGGCCGTTATATGCGCGTGGTCGCCGCCGCCTGACTGGGGAAAAGAACAAACACATCCGCCCGGTAATGAGGAACAGACAATGAAAAATGTGTATCTGGATAACAACGCCACCACCCGCATTGATCCGATGGTGCTGGAAGCGATGATGCCGTATCTGCGCGATTATTACGGTAATCCGTCCTCGATTCATGATTTCGGTGGACCGTGCCGGGTGGGGCTGGAGTGCGCCCGCGAGCAGGTGGCGAGCCTGCTGGGCGCGGCGTATACCAGCGAAATTATTTTCACCTCCTGCGCCACCGAAGCCACGTCGACGGCCATTTACTCGGCCATTGCGCTGGCACCGGAACGCCGTGAAATTATCACCACCGCCGTGGAACATCCGGCCACGCTGGCAGTGTGCGAACACCTTGAGCGTCAGGGTTACATGATCCACCGTATCGGCGTCTCCGAAGAAGGCGCGCTGGATACCGCCCATTATTACGATGCGCTGAGTGAAAACGTCGCGCTGGTCACCATGATGTGGGCGAACAACGAAACCGGCGTGCTATTCCCTGTCAGCGAGATGGCCACTGCCGCCCATGAACGCGGCATTCTGTTCCACTGTGACGCCGTGCAGGCGGTGGGCAAAATTCCGATTTCGCTGCGTGCCACCGATATCGACATGCTGTCCTGCTCGGCGCATAAAATTCACGGGCCGAAAGGTTGCGGCTGCCTGTATCTGCGGCGCAATACCCGCTTCCGCCCGCTGGTGCGCGGCGGCCATCAGGAGCGCGGACGCCGTGCCGGAACTGAGAATATCGCCGGGATTGTCGGCATGGGTGCGGCCTGTGAACTGGCGGACGTGCATATGCCCATGATGGCGTCGGTGCAGGAAATGCGGGACCGGCTGGAAACCGGCCTGCTGACCACCATTCCGCACACCTTGCTGATGGGCGCTAACCAGCCGCGCACGCCGAATACTGTCAACATTGCGTTTGAATATATCGAAGGTGAGGCCATTTTGCTGTTGCTTAATCATTGCGGTATAGCGGCATCCAGCGGCAGTGCCTGCACATCGGGTTCGCTCGAGCCTTCGCACGTGATGCGCGCCATGAATATTCCTTATACCGCTGCGCACGGCAGTATCCGTTTTTCCCTGTCACGGTTTACCCGTGAGCGGGAAATCGAATGGGCGATTGAACAGATGCCGGACATCGTGGCACGCCTGCGCACGCTGTCACCTTACTGGCAGCAGGATAAAGTGCAAATTGCACCCGGCGGCCTGTTTGCGCCGACCTACGGCTGAGACAGGAGACGGGTGATGGCGGCTTCAGAAGCGGAACGGACTGGCGGCGGTAACAGGTCCGTGGCGGTCACAATCAACGACACCACTTTGCGTGATGGCGAACAAAGCCCCGGCGTGGCATTTCGCGCCAGTGAAAAACTGGAAATAGCTCAGGCGCTGGTGAATGCCGGTGTCCGTGAACTGGAAGCGGGAACACCGGCGCTCGGCGAAGAAGAGTGTGTGCGGCTGGCGATTTTGCGCAGACAACTGCCGGACACGGTGATGATGTCGTGGTGTCGGATGAATTCATCAGAAATTCACGATTCTGCGCGGGTGGGCATGGACTGGGTAGATATCTCGGTACCGGCGTCAGATTTGCTGCGCGAGCAGAAATTACATCGGCCGTGGCCTGCGGTGATTGCCTCGCTTAAACCGCTGGTGCAGCTTGCGCACCGTCTCGGTATGCGGGTGTGTATGGGCTGTGAGGATGCCTCGCGCTCCGCCGATGAAACCCTGCACATGCTGGCGGAAGTGGCGGCGGATCTGGGCATAGAACGGATGCGGTTTGCCGATACGCTGGGCATTCTCGATCCCTTCAGTACCTTTACCCGTATTTCGGCATTACGCCAGCACTGGCACGGCGGGTTGGAAATACATGCGCATAACGATCTGGGTATGGCAACTGCCAACACGCTGGCGGCGGTCAGGGCGGGTGCGACGCATGTGAACACCACGGTGCTCGGACTCGGCGAACGGGCGGGGAATGCGGCGCTGGAAAGTGTGACATTGTCACTTGATCGTTGCCTGCATCTCGACTGTGGTATTGATTTCACCGAACTGCCGGCGTTGTGCCGCCTTGTGGCGGCGGCGGCGGGGAGAACCATTGACCTGCAGCATCCGCTGGTTGGCGGGCAGGTTTTCACCCACGAATCCGGTCTGCATGTGGCGGCACTGCTGCGCGACCCGCGCAGTTATCAGGGCATCGATCCCTCGCTGGTCGGACGGGAATTTAATCTGGTGCTTGGCAAACACTCCGGCAGGCAGGCGGTGAGCGGCATCTGCACGCGTCTGGGGTATATCCTCAGCGAGACACAAACCCTGTCGATGTTGCAGGAGGTGAAACGCTTTGCCGAACATTTCAAACGTAATCCGGGTGAGGATGAAGTGATCGCCATGTGCCAGATGCGGATGGATGATCAGATCCCGTTCGAAGGACAACTTCAGGCTCAGGGAGGCTGACATGGACTGGTTTACCCGTATTGAAGGTGTTGATGAGCTGGAATCGGCGCAGTCGTTTTTCGATTTTTTCGAACTGGAGGTGGACCCGGTCCTGTTACGCAGCCGCCATCTGCACATCATGGCGCAGTTTAACCAGCAGCTGACGACAGCCGTGCCGGTGCACTTTGTCGATGAGGAAGAATCAGACCGCGCTGACTGGCGGCTGGCCCGGCGTCTGCTGGCCGAAAGCTACCAGCACACCGTGGCCGGGCCGCTGAATACGCAGTCCGGGCTGGCGGTGTATCAGCGCAATAACGGCAGCTTTATCGACTGGAACGATTTGCTGGAGGTAAGGCCATGAAACCGGTATTTGAGGTCGACCAGCAGGTGAGAGTGACACGCATCGTACGCGATGACGGTACGTTCGCGGGTAAAACGCGCGGCGACTTACTGATCCGCCGCGGCAGTCTGGGATACGTACGTGAATGGGGGGCATTTTTGCAGGACACCATCGTGTATCAGGTGCATTTTCTCGACGACGACCTGATTATTGGCTGCCGCGAACAGGAGCTGATCGCCGGTGATGCCCCCTGGCTGGCGGGCGCTTTTCAATACGGTGACCGGGTCAGTTCGCGTCGCAGTCTGGTTATCCGTGATGAAGTGGTGGTGCCGCAGGGCGGCATGGGCCGCGTGATGGGCGGTGAACCGCTGGACAGCATTTTTCATTATCAGGTTTTGTTTGCGCAGCGGATATTTCAGGTGCCCGAACATGCGCTGAAGCTCGAGGAGGAACTGGCATGAGTATGCCTGTGTGGCACCGTTACAGCCGCTGGAAGCTGGCAAAACAGATGAAACTGAGTGAAGAACTCAACCCGACGCCGGCACAGTATCAGCAGTTTATCGAAGCCTGGCAGCGTCAGCAGGTGATAGAAGAAGCTGTGGCGCAGGCGGCCCTGAAACACGCGTTGAATATTGAACCGCAGTCGGTGGAAGTCACGCGGCAGGCGCTGGCCGCCGAGCTGCCAGAGCTGGAACTGACGGCGACCGAGACCGAAGAACTGCTATTACATCAGACGCTGTTGCGCGAACAGTTAAACTGGGTGCAGCAACAGGCACCGCTGCCGGATGATGCGCAGGTTGAGGCGTGGTATCGCGGACATGCGCAGCATTTTGTTCGCCCCGAACAGCGTTACACCCGCCATCTGCTGCTGACCGTGGAGGGCAATTCTTCGGCGGTTCGTGAACAGATTGATGCCATTGCGCGCCGTTTGCGTGACGGGCATGCGCTGTTTGCCCGCCAGGCACTGCGCTATTCCCACTGCCCGAGTGCGATGGGCGGCGGCGTACTGGGCTGGGTCGGGCGCGGCATTCTTTATCCGCAACTGGAAGACACATTATTTCGTCTCGAGGCCGGGCAATTGAGCGGCGCCGTTGAAACCGAACTGGGCTGGCATCTGTTGTTGTGCGAACAAATTCGCCTGCCGCAACCCTTGCCGAAAGTCGAAGCCTTAACGCGGGTGCGTCAGCAACTGATTGCCCGGCAACAGAAACATTATCAGCGCCAGTGGCTGCAACAACTGATCAACGCCTGAGCCTGTTCACCTTCTTGTTGGTGCAGACGGGTTAGCGCCCGTTTTGCACGAAAAATGCACAAAACTGCCTGCATTGCCTTATAACAGCGCAGGGAAATCCCGCCTCCGGCCTTGTGCCGCAACGCGCTTTGCCTGGTTTGTGGTAAAAACTGGCCCGCTTTGCATCCTGATGCTTAAAACACCCCTTTCAGATCAACCTTTGGGCAGATAAGCCCGCGAAAGGCCTGCAAATTGCACGGTTATTCCGGGTGAGTATATGTGTGATTTGGGTTCCGGCATTGCGCAATAAAGGGGAGAAAGACATGAGCATCACGGCGTTATCAGCATCATTTCCTGAGGGGAATATCGCCAGCCGCTTGTCGCTGCAACATCCTTCACTGTTTTATACCGTAGTTGAACAATCTTCGGTGGCGATTTCGCTGACCGATCCGCAGGCGCGCATTTGTTATGCCAATCCTGCATTCTGCCGCCAGACGGGTTTTTCACTTGAGACACTTTTGGGCGAGAACCACCGTCTGCTGGCCAGCCAGCAGACGCCGAAACATATCTATGACGAAATGTGGCGCACTTTGTTGCAGGGTAAACCCTGGAGCGGGCAGCTGATCAACCGGCGCAATAACCGTTCGCTTTATCTGGCGGATGTCACTATCACGCCTGTTTTAGGCGCGGACGGGCAGGTGGAGCATTACCTCGGCATGCACAAAGATATCAGCGAGAAATACGCACTGGAGCAGCGATTGCGCAACCACATCACCTTGTTCACGGAAGTGCTGAACAACATTCCTGCCGCTGTGGTGGTGGTGGATGAGCAAGACAATGTGGTGATGGACAATCTGGCCTACAAAACCCTGTGCGCTGACTGCGGCGGAAAAGAGTTGCTGGCTGAAATGGGCTATCCGCAACTCAAAGATGTGCTGAGCAGCGGCGAACCGGTGCCGGTTTCCATGCGCCGTAACGTACGCTGGTTTTCTTTCGGCCAGTGGTCATTGCAGGGCGTCAATGAAGAGGCCAGCCGCTTTTTTACCGGCATTACAGCACCGGGAAAACTGATTGTTCTCACCGACTGCACCGATCAGCATCACCGCCAGCAGCAGGGGTATCTTGACCGGCTCAAGCAAAAACTTACCAACGGCAAATTGCTGGCAGCCATCCGCGAATCGCTCGATGCCGCGCTTATCCAGCTTAACGGGCCAATCAATATGCTGGCGGCTGCGCGTCGTCTTAACGGCGAAGAAGGCAACAACATGGCGCTGGAATTCGCCTGGCGCGAAGGTGAGCAGGCGGTGAGTCGCTTACAGGCCTGCCGTCCGTCGCTGGATTTTGAGCCGCAGGCAGAATGGCCGGTCAGTGAATTCTTCGATGATCTGAGCGCGCTGTACGACAGCCATTTTCTCAGTGACGGTGAGTTGCGTTACGTGGTCATGCCATCTGATCTGCACGCTGTCGGGCAACGAACGCAAATCCTTACCGCGCTGAGCTTATGGATTGATCACACGCTGTCACAGGCGCAGGCCATGACGTCTCTGAAGCTCTCGGTGAACATTGTTGCGAAGCAGGATGCGAGCTGGTTGTGCTTTGACATTACCGATAATGTGCCGCGTGAACGGGTGCGTTATGCCCGCCCGGAAGCGGCGTTTTCCCGTCCGGGGAATGGTATGGAGCTGCGCCTTATCCAGACGCTGATCGCCCATCATCGCGGTTCTTTAGATCTCTCGGTCCGCCCTGATGGCGGCACCTTGCTGACGTTACGCCTGCCGGTACAGCAGGTTCTCACCGGAGGCTTAAAATGACCCAGTTACCTACCGCGGGCCCGGTTGTCCGGCGCTTTGATATGTCTGCCCAGTTTACGGCGCTTTATCGCATCAGCGTGGCGCTGAGTCAGGAAAGCAACACCGAGCGCGCGCTGGCGGCGATCCTCGAAGTGCTGCACGATCATGCATTTATGCAATACGGCATGGTGTGTCTGTTTGATAAAGAACGCAATGCACTCTTTGTGGAATCCCTGCACGGCATCGACGGCGAAAGGAAAAAAGAGACCCGCCATGTCCGTTACCGCATGGGGGAAGGCGTGATCGGCGCGGTGATGAGCCAGCGTCAGGCGCTGGTGTTACCGCGCATTTCAGACGATCAGCGTTTTCTCGACCGCCTGAATATTTACGATTACAGCCTGCCGCTGATTGGCGTGCCGATTCCCGGTGCGGATAATCAGCCTGCGGGTGTGCTGGTGGCACAACCGATGGCGTTGCACGAAGACCGGCTGACTGCCAGTACGCGGTTTTTAGAAATGGTTGCCAATCTTATCAGCCAGCCACTGCGTTCCGCCACGCCCCCGGAATCATTGCCTGCTCAAACGCCGGTCCGGTGCAGTGTTCCGCGCCAGTTTGGTTTCGAGCAGATGGTCGGGAAAAGTCAGGCGATGCGCCAGACGATGGACATTTTACGGCAGGTTTCCAAATGGGATACCACGGTTCTGGTACGTGGTGAAAGCGGCACCGGCAAGGAACTTATCGCCAATGCCATTCATTACAATTCACCCCGTGCGGCCGCGCCATTTGTGAAATTCAACTGCGCCGCGCTGCCGGATAACCTGCTGGAAAGCGAACTGTTCGGCCATGAAAAAGGGGCCTTTACCGGCGCTATCCGTACCCGTAAAGGCCGCTTTGAACTGGCGGACGGGGGCACGTTATTCCTCGATGAAATCGGCGAATCGAGTGCGTCGTTTCAGGCCAAACTGCTGCGTATTTTGCAGGAAGGTGAAATGGAACGGGTCGGCGGCGATACCACGCTGAAAGTCGATGTGCGCATTATTGCTGCCACCAACCGTAATCTTGAGGAGGAAGTGCGTGCCGGGAATTTTCGCGAAGATCTGTATTATCGCCTGAACGTGATGCCGGTTTCGCTGCCTGCACTGCGTGAAAGGCTGGATGATATCGCCGATCTGGCGCCGTTTCTGGTCAAAAAGATTGCGCTGCGTCAGGGGCGGGAACTGCGCATCAGCGACGGCGCGGTGCGTCTGCTGATGACCTACAGCTGGCCAGGCAACGTGCGTGAACTGGAAAACTGTCTCGAACGGGCGTCGGTAATGACCGATGAAGGGCTGATCGACCGAGACGTGATCCTGTTCAATCACCACGAATCCCCGGCGCTGTCCGTCAAATCCGGCCTGCCGCTGGCGACAGGTGAAAGCTGGCTGGATCAGGAACTCGACGAACGCCAGCGGGTGATTGCCGCACTGGAGAAAACCGGCTGGGTGCAGGCCAAAGCGGCCCGACTGCTGGGCATGACACCGCGCCAGATTGCCTACCGTATCCAGATTATGGACATCAACATGCACCGTATCTGAGCTGACATCCTCACACGGTGGCGTGCCGGCCTTGTTGCTTTTGAAACAATGTCGGCACAACGCCCTGAACCTGACAAAAAAAACGCGCATGCATTAGTTTTAATATTCTAATAAATAACAATTTTTATCATTTTTTCCCGGCGGTATAACCTTTGCAAATATTCAGAACCTTCTGCTGATTAAGGTTTACCGCTATGACATCCTGTCCTTCCTCTGCGGGTTGCTCCGGCCAAAGCCCGTCCCGTGTAAATGAACAACTGGCCCGTAAAGCGGCGCAACATCCGTGTTATTCCGTCAGCGGGCATCACCGCTTTGCCCGTATGCACCTGGCCGTCGCCCCTGCCTGTAATCTGCAATGCCATTACTGCAACCGCAAATATGATTGCAGTAACGAATCACGTCCGGGTGTCGTGTCGGAATTGTTGCTTCCCGAGCAGGCTGTCGCCAAAGCCCGTCAGGTGGCGGAGGCGATCCCGCAACTTTCCGTGGTCGGTATTGCCGGGCCTGGCGATCCGCTGGCCAATATTGGTCGCACGTTCCAGACCCTCGAACTGCTGCGCCAGCAATTGCCGGATCTCAAACTGTGTCTTTCCACCAATGGCCTGATGTTGCCGGATGTGGTGGACCGGCTGGTGGATATCGGTGTGGATCACGTGACAGTGACGATGAATGCGCTCGATCCGGCAGTCGCCGAAAAAATCTATGCCTGGCTGTGGTATGAAGGCGAGCGTTATACCGGGCGGATGGCGGCAGACTTACTGATCGAACGGCAGGCTGAAGGCATCAGAAAGCTGATTGAAAAAGGTGTACTGGTTAAAATCAATTCGGTGCTGATCCCGGGGATTAACGACCAGCATATGCAGGCGGTCAGTCAGCAGGCGGGCGAATGGGGCGCGTTTTTGCATAACATCATGCCGCTGATTTCACGTCCGGAACATGGCACCGTTTTCGGGCTGAACAGGCAGGAGGAACCGGATGCCGATATGGTGGCCTCGGTGCGAAAATCCTGCGGTATTTCGATGCCGCAGATGACGCACTGCCATCAGTGCCGCGCAGACGCCATCGGCATGCTGGGTGAGGACTGCAATGCGGCTTTCCCGCTGGCATCCTTGCCGGTTAACCCACCGCCTTACTTACCGGTGCTGCATCAGCGCGCACAGCTTCACGCAAGTATTGTATCGCAGGGCGAATCCGAAGAAGCGGACGCCTGTCTGGTGGCGGTCGCAACGTCACAGGGGCAGGCTGTTGATCAGCATTTCGGTCACGCCGATCGTTTTACGCTGTACAGCCTGTCGGCGGCAGGTGTGATGCAGGTCGGGCAGCGTTTTACGCCACGCTATTGCGGCTCGCCGGATGACTGCGAGCCGGAAGATGCGGCGCAGAACATGGATGCATTGCTGGAACTGCTGGCAGATGTCAAAGCGGTATTCTGTGCCCGCATTGGCCTGACGCCGTGGAAACGTCTGGAAGCGGCGGGCATTAAGCCGCAGGTGGACGGCGCCTGGCAGCCGGTAGAAACCGTGCTGGCGCAATGGTGGCAGCAACGAAAGCTGGCCGGGGGTGAAATCAGCATTCGCGGGGTGGCGTAATGAACGGCGCGCAGGGGTGGTTAAGCCGGTTGCTGTCACTGCACCTGACCGGACGCTCACGTTTTCCGCCACAGATGGGGCTGGGAGACGTCGCCTGGCAGGCTTTACTGCAACATACCGGACGCGCTGCGCCTGTGCTTTCAACGTTACAACTCGAGCAGCAAAAACTGCTCGGGTTGTTACAGCAGGCACGCACCTGTGAGCGGGAACAACTGGCGCAGTGGCTCGCACAGTCACTGGTGCCGGAGGCCGCGCCGATGCATGAACTGATCGCCACAGCATCGATGGGGTTTGACCATCTGTGGCAGGATCTGGGGCTGGATTCCCGCGCTGAACTGCGCGAMCTGATGACCGATTGCTTTCCCGAACTGGTCAGGATGAATCACCAGAACATGCGCTGGAAAAAGTTCTTCTACCGCCAGCAATGCATGCAGTCGCTGGGAGAAATCGTCTGCCGTTCACCAAGCTGTAATGAATGTTGCGAATGGAACACCTGTTTTGCGCCGGAAGATTAGGCGCAGCGCCTCAGGTTCTGCGTATTTCACCCGCAATGACCAGAGATAATATGCGAAAACCGGATACCCGCCGACAGAACAAAACCAGCCAGACGGCTAATGCCGATCGTTTAAGGATCAGTTGACCGATCCGGTGGCTCGTGTAAAAAGGGTTCATGCTCATCATGGACCCTTTTTAAATGGAACTTTCACACGCTCTCGGTATTATCAATCTCACTGCCCCCGATGAAGTTCAAAGCCTCGCTGACCTCCTGTCTCCTGACCTCATTCAGCAAGCTTTTTCTCTCACTGACACCGTCACCCTACGCAAGCGTAAACTCCCCCTCGAGTCCATGGTCTGGCTGGTTATCGGTATGGCCATATTCAACAATAAGCCTATGAGTCATATCGTTAATCTGATGGATATTGTTGACCGAACCGGAC
>NZ_JBFUHK010000072.1:0-18054 GCF_056402435.1 Rahnella sp. P4_A8
CGGGGGCGACTGACGTGCTGCGCTCCAGTTCCTGACGCTGCTGCTGGTTCTGCTGCAGAAGTTGCCGCTGCTGCTGTTCGATACTGTCGCGGTCGGCGGGGCTGAGCGGCGCGGCCTGCACGGCAAAAGCAACCAGTAAGTATAACGACGATAAAAGTCTAACTTTCCGATGTTTGAAATGTCGAAAACGAGTAACGAGGCTTATGATTTCCATATCCGGGCGTTTTCTCTCGCCGACTTGCTGCCCTTTCCGCTCTCAATCTTGCGCGTCAGGTGCCGCTACAGCGTTGAAGTATTGTTTAACATTCAACACATATCGGTTGAGGAGTGATCCACCTTTAGCAATTAACGGGCTAATGACATTGCAAAATATGTAAAAAGAGAGTCATGGGAAAGATTAATAAATATGCCAATCCAAGTGTTTTTTAGAGAATTACACCAAGTAATTTCCGCAAAATTACCTAAATAAGATGAATGCTGCTGAATAGCAGCCCTGCTGAAACATTATTTTAGAAATATTTAGAAATAAACCGGCTTAGTGAACGCATACCTCTTTTTTGTATCCCCTTTAGCTGTTCCGGCTCCGCATTCGGCTAACAGCCCTACTCGTCCGTTAATGGGCTGATGGTGCAATAACGTTGATGTAGCAGGTAATATTCCTTTAAATAGTGCTGAACTGAGTTATGCACCAATAGATGCGTTGCATGTTGAACCTCGCATTCTGAACACATTGGTCACAAATCGAAAATGCAGGCTTTCATGCTCATGATTTTAAAAATCTTTTTCTCGATCAGGTATTTCTTACCAGACTTATTTGGGCCATTCCACAGCGCAGGGCAAGGAATACCTATCCATTATCGATATCCTGCCCACATCGATCGGCGATAACGATCGAAATCCAATTATCGATCTATCAAAACGATTATCTTTCCAACAACCTCTCTGGTTATCCTTGGATTTCATTGGTGGCTGTAAAAAGCTTTGCATCACAGCGTATTACCGCTGTGGGGCTTGCTACGCCATCACTACAGGGGTGCCAGAAACTAATCGTCCCTCAGGTAACCATTATTGCATCAGATTAGTACGCCAACACCAGGCCACCATGCTCGAACGATGCAGCTGCGAAGAGATGAACATGAAAAGATGTACCCGATGTAATAATCGAACGGTTATTCGCGCTGGATAAAGAGCTCTGCGAGGAATGCTTATATGACATTCAATTGGAAATTCGAGAAAGAAGAGAAATCCCAGTCCAAAGGCATAAAGATTAAATGGCGCTCAATCAGCAAGACCTGCAGGCCGTGATCGAGGTCAGCGTCATTATCCCTGTCTATAACGCCGCAGAGACCATCAGTCACCTCATTACAAAAATCCTCAGCGAAACCCGTTTAACTATCGAACTCATCATCGTTAACGACGGTTCCACTGATGGTACCGGCAATCTTATCCGGGATATCTGCGACGATCGGCTCATCCTCATTGAGCAGGAAAACCAGGGCGTCTACGCCGCCCGCAATGCCGCACTGGATATCCACAGTGGTGAGTGGGTGATATTTCTTGATGCAGATGATGACGTTGAAGAGGGATTCATCTTTACACGCTGGCAGACCGCGATAAAAACTCAGGCCGATGTCGCTATCTTCAATGCCTGGCGCTCGGGTTCCGCTTTATCCAAAACGGCTGTGCATGCTAAACAGCCCTACGGACGAACCTTATCCGGGCATGACTGGATACGCCACTGTGTTACCCAACGTGAATGGCCGCACTACCTGTGGCTACAAATTATCAGGTCGTCCTATATCCGGCAAAACTCCTTATCCTTTCAGGCTGGCAAAAGCCACAAAGATATTCTCTGGACCATTCATCTCGCAACCAGCAACGGGCGTTTTTATCTGTCGGATTGCAAGGATTACATCTATAAGGTGAATGCAGATTCCATTACACATCGGACCGATTACTTTGATGTCAGGGCGCAAAGTTATATTGAGGTGATTGCAGAGATTATTCGGTTGGCAAAGTTAGAGCAAAATAGAAAAAAAAGGAGATTTTTGTGCCGGCATGCACTGGTTGAGGCACGGCATTTTCTTGGGCTTTACAGGAATAACGTTCAAGACAAATCTGGCCTCAAAACCAACTTCAGTGAACTTATCTCCCTCGCCTGTTTATCGAGAGGCATCAGTTGCTTCAGCGATGCTGTTTTCTTTATCAAATTAGTGGTTAAGCTTTTCTAATTCTCCCAATCATTATTACGAATAAATTCAGCTATCCATTTGTTTAATAGGTGGTTTTATAAAGCTCATTAGCATATTCTCGTTGCATGCAAATTGCTTCCAAATCTCTTCCCAGTTTGTTACTTTATAACAAATTATAGAGGAAACTATGAAAACCACTTTATTTAAAGATTTCACATTCGAAGCCGCGCACCGCTTACCCAATGTCAGTGAAGGCCATAAGTGTGGAAGACTGCATGGGCACTCCTTCATCGTACGCCTTGAAATAACCGGGGAAGTCGATAAACACACAGGTTGGATTATTGATTTCGCTGAACTCAAGGCCATTTTCAAGCCGACGCTGGATCGCCTGGACCACCACTATCTCAACGACATCCCTGGCCTGGAAAACCCAACCAGCGAAGTGCTGGCCGAATGGATATGGAATCAGGTTAAAACACAATTGCCGATTCTGAGTGCTGTCATGGTGAAAGAAACCTGTACTGCAGGTTGCGTTTATCGGGGTGAATAGCCTGAGATTGAACTTAGCTGTGACGTTAATACGCCACAGCTAAGTATTTTACCTTTACTACTCTTTCAGATAACTACGAATGCAGTCCAGCATGCTGGTACTTCCTTTGCCGGAAGGTTGCAGTAAAGGCTTATCCCCGCGCTCTTCTTTTATCGCATAATAAGCAGAATGTTTAGAACTAAGCCAGGCAAAAATAAATACATCTGCTTCTTTAGCCAATGAACGCAGCATGGTTGAGCCGCCTTTATCGTTGTTGAGGCGAATATCGGCCTGAGGGTAATCGGCTAGTAGTTGTTGTTTCACACGCTGGGCTACCGACTCCGTTAATGTATAAATACCCACTACCTTGTCATTCAACGTTGCTCCGGCACGAACCTCATCCGTGCTCTCTTCACTGTCTTCTGCAATCTGCGGGGGAATCTCACAGACAAGCCCGCACTCCCCGGCAAACTGAGCCAATAGGTTCCACTGCAATGCACTATAGCGGGCTGGGTTGCGGTAAAACATGTTGAGTACCAGATTGAATAATTGTTCTCTGGCAAGTTGGTCAGCAGTCGGGTAGACCAGAAACAACTCCAGCATATCCAGCCAGGCGCTGGCACTGGTTGTACCTGAACTCTCGATCATCATCTGCAGATTTTCTATCAGCTCGCGATAATCGTGCGAATTACCATCGCCCGCTAAATAACCGCGTGCCAGTTCACAGGCAGTAAAGATATCTTCGCGTGAGCTATTGTCGTCCAGCGCCAGTTGTTGCAGCAACGCCAGCCGGACAGACTGCCAGGAAGCGCTGGTTTGATGGTTATCCAACCACTCGAGCAGCACTGGAATGGCATCGCGCAGCACCATACTGGCGCAACTATTGCTTTTATCCAGCAACGAAACAAATGCCTCGGGCTGGAAAGCCGCTGCGTTCCATTGGTGGCTGGCCTGTTCTACCGCTTCTATCGCCCCCGGCCATTGTGGGTTATTCAGCACTTCCTGCAACCAGTCCTGCCAGTTATCAAGCCCGGCGGCATCCTGTTCTGTGCGCGTGGCTGGCAGCATCAACTGTAGCGCTGTGTAGTAACGCCGGAAGGCCGGTTTCGTCAGCAACGGGCCACGCTCCTGTTGTGCCAGTTGTTGCAGATAGCTGATAGCCTTCACGGCCGCGTCTGCACTGCCCACGACCCAGGCACATTGTAAAGCAATGGCTGCGCCGCGAGCGCTGACCGGCAGAAACAGCAACTCTTCCAGAACGTTTTCAGGGTGTTCATCGGCTCTGGCGAGTAATTCATCGGTGGTCGCCGCCGGTAGGGAGGCCACCGCAACGGCGGGCAGTGCTTCCAGCAACTGGCGGATCCAATGCCGGTCATCGTCCGTTGCTCCCTTCATCCCAGCGATCAATTGTTGTGCTTGTTCCGTCAGTCTTGCCGGGTCACTCTGTGTGTCGGAAAGCAACCACAGCAGGGTATTTTTTATCGCCGCGGGCGTGTTGATACCCTGAGTCACCTGGAACAGGCGCGGTACACTCTTCGCCAGCGAATAGTTGAATGCCTGACGTTGAGCAGCAAGATCGCCCAACAACTCATACTTCAACAGCACCTGCTGATAGAAGACGGCCATCACCTCTTCAGCCAGCACTAGCGGGTGCGGCATATCCAGAACCTGACGTAACTCAGTCGAGTCTAGCAGTCTGCTGGCGTCTCCTTCCAGCGCCATGCAGCGCAGTTCGATAAACAACTCGTTGATATGGCCGATGCCACCGGCGTTACGTAGTTCCTGCAGGTAGAGGCGCGTCTGTGCTGCATCACGGCGTCGCAGAGCGGCGCGAATATCACGCAGAATACGGCCACGCGGACGCAAAAGTGTGGGCTGGCGGTTCGGCCGGTCGGCGAACTGCTGACGCAGTCGCTCAATGCCGTTGAAAATCTCCGGGATCCTCGACTGAGAAAGCGAGCTGAATTTATATACGCTGACACCATAGTGATTGATCAGCGCCTTTTCCACCGGATCTCCCGGATCCAGCATCGTGCGCTGACGGTTAAAATCGGACCACGATGTGCCGACGTGCGCGTCTATCAGTTCGCGCAACTCCGCATAGTTTCGCTCCTCATCGGCCACTGCATACCAGGTGACTTTGTTGTTGCTACCCTTTACTACGCGCGGCAGGATCACTGGAAAGCAACCATTACGGACATCGTCAAGCCAGGGGTTCAATCTTCCTAAAGTAGACTCTTCAAGCAGGCCACCCGTGATTCTTTCCCAAGAGATAATATTTTCTTCGCTATGGAAGAAGGCGCGCAGAAACTGCTCACTGTCAGATTTGTTCATTGCCCCCTCCCTGTGCTGGTTGGTAAAAGTCATTAAACGCCAGCAACGCCTGCACGACGGCAGTTTTATCTGTGGTCAGGTTGATCTGTTCGTCGTTGATCACGATCCCACCAATCGTCAGGTTCATCGATCCGCTCAGGAAGAAATGATCTCCAAGGAACCCTTTGGTATGCAGCACCTCTTTCTGACCAATGAACAGGTTATCTGACATGCCATAGTTGGCAACACGCTCAGTTAACTGACGGATAAAACGTGCGTTATGCTGAGTCTCATTGGTCATCACCTTCAGCGTGCCGCCGTTGGCAACTGCACGCGCCAGCAGTTCTGAGGTCTGCACATGGCGCTGTCCCCAGGCTGGTTCAAGGTAGTCAAAACGACCGGTGCGGTTATCGAGTAAGTCGAGGTCGGTGATCCACGGCGAGACAATCCACAGCTCTATGCTGGGCTGAGCAATCTCAGCAACCAGCAATGAGCTAAGCACATCCATCACTTCACTCTGGCGCGAGCTTCTGGATTTAAAAATACGACGGGTATTCATTGGATCGCCTCCGGAATTTCAATCATGGCGAAGGTGTCATTATTGTGGCGCCGCAGGGCACTGACGCGCGGGTAGAAGAACAGCCCGTACATTTCCACCGGAGTAACCAGCAGAGTGGCGATGGCCTCATTGAGCGCATTGCCCGGTTCGGCCAGCAGTTCGCATTTACCATTATTCTCCAGATGCTGGTGGCATTGATGCATCCAGTCTGGCTGGCTGATCGCCACTTGAGCACAACTGTGCTGTACCACGTGGGCTAGTAACAGGCGCTCGGTCGGCCCGGCAAAGCTGTAGGGATTGTACCAGGTCAACCAGCTATCACGGATGGTATGGCCGCGTGGCCACAGCAGACCGTTGCAGGTATTAAAACGCCAGCTTTCCAGGTTGTGCTGCCCCTGGCAGGCCTGTTGTAGTTGTTGGTCGAGCGCGCTGGACTGGCTACAAGTAAAGGCATAGATACGCTGCGGCAATTCAATACCCAGTCTCTGCTCCTGCTGCCTCCACTCCTGCTGTAGTCGCAGTAAAAAGGCGTCACTGCTGGCAACGGTCCCCGGTCGTAACAGGCGGGTATTGATCGCCGAAAGGAAGCTGTGGGTGGTCATAAAGCCGCTACGCTGTAACTCACCAAGCAAGCTGCGTTGTGCATGGACCTGGCTGGCATGGTTGCTGGCAAGGCGCATCTCGTTTATACGCACAGGAAGAGATGAAGACGAGATTGCCAAATTTTGCAGCAGATGCCAGAGATTATTATCCATGGTTTCGTAGTCGCCGGGGCTAAGGTTAAAGTCCAGCAACTCGAAGAAGCGACGTGGATCTTCACGGTAAATCTGTTGGATTTTCTCAATGATGCCGCCGCCGCCGACTGTGGTTTCCGACAGCCAGATTTCGCGCTGATCATGAGCGAGCTTCTCAGTGCGCAGCGGTCCGCCATTGAGGTCGAGGATAAGATCATTGTCGTCGGCATCCGGGCAACACTGCATGGCGGTTTGCAGAAGCGCCGCGCCCAGTGTGTTAGTGAAATTGAAGGTCAACCACTGCAGCCAGGTGTTATCCAGCGGCAGCCACAACAATTCCACCCAATCGGCAATTTTTGCCATCACCGGGGCCTGAGACAGCAGTTCACGCAGACTTTGCTGTAGATCCTGTTCGACCTCTGCGCCGGTTTGCGCATCGTACAGCGTCTGGAAGATGCGGGCTGGAACGTCACGCAGGGCGATCCCCGCGCAGTCGTGTTGCAATGCACGAAATGCCTGCTCTGGCGTGCAATTTTTCAATACGGCTTCGCTGCCGATGCCTGCCAAAACGGTTTCTGCCAGCCAGCCACCAAGGAACGGATTAACGCTAATGGCCTCGTCGTGGCTGACTTCATACAGGAAACGTGCCGTACGCAGTCCAGCCATAAGTTCACGATTATTGCTGATGTTGGCGAGATCAAAATGGGGTAGCTGACACTGGAATTTTACCGCATCCACCCACAGCGAAAAGCCAAACGCAGCAGGTTTGCCCTGATGTTCAAATTTGAAGTCAATCTGCAAGTCTTCACTTTTATCACTGAATTTAATATTGGCGCGTGAACCGGTAGCGAAACGCACGGCTTCAATCGGGCAGTGTTGCTGATGACTGAAAAACTCGACCTGCTGGATAATATTCTGCCAGACATTATTGGATGGCACTTCCGCCGGGATGCCGCTAAGAGGTGGGCGGATCTCACTGTGCCAGGTCAGAAACGCGTTTGAGGTTTCACTTAGTTTAAAGTCATCTGGTGGTATGCTGGCCGTCACTTCCCAGGCGCGGAAGCAGGGTATAGCCTCCTTCCCGCTGCAGGTGGAGATATAGCCATCTGGCATCGGCTCACGTTTGTCTGGGGGGCAGTAATCGTCAATGGGGAACGGATGCGCCCCTTCTTTGAGATCGAGGTTTTCCGGTACCACCCAGTGGCGTTCACGAATGTTTTTGATGGCAAAGCGTTTGCTGATCCGGCCCGGAGCGAAATCTTTCATCCCCTGCAAAATTGGCATGCTATGCGAATCACCACCCTGACCGGCTTCATCCGGTAGGTTAATCTGCAACTCCGGCAGGCAAAGGTCATTAAACAGCGCCGACGGAATAAAATCCGGCATCGGCGTGCTTTTGCGGCAGTTATCCGCCTGCTCAACACCCAGTCGCGACCAGTTAGATCGCAGCCTTCTCAGTACAGTTGGAAGAAATGCGGTCATAATCGCTCGCGGCGGTTGCCACAACAGTGACTGCAGCAGGCTGCTGTTTTTAATCCCCATCGCTTCCGCCAGGTAAGTGTTAAATACCTGCTGGGTTTCCTGGCTATCCAGCAGATTTTCAATCAGGTCGGCCAGCGTTGACTGGGCTTCAGATGGCTTACCTTTGTACTGCGGGACTGATAGATCATCCCAGATACCGCGATTCCACTGATTAAGATACTCGTTGCGGCTGGAGAGCCAGTCCATAGTGGCAAAGGCCGCCTGCATACGCAGTACGTAGCTGTTGCCGACCGGCAGATGGCGCGCCTTTAGCACCGGTTCAAAGAGGTTTTCGTAGCACTGAAATGCCATGCGGTCGCGACCATAGTCGGAGAGTACCACTACAGTCCACGGACGCATGGAGCGCTGACGTCCGGCGCGACCTTTACGCTGCAGGAACTGGGCGTTATCGCGCGGGGCTTTATGCTGAATAACGGCACCGACGTTCGGGTCATTGAAGCCGACTTCCAGTGACGCGGTGGCGACAATCAGGTCCGCTGCATGGTCAACGCCGGCATCTTGCGACGAGGTGCGTTTCACATTGCTGCGATCAGCGGAGTCGAGCGTATGCCCGATCATTTTGGCCAGTGGCCACTGCTGACCAAAGGTAAACTTTTCCATATTCGGTGCATCGCCGCGCAACATAGCAAGCGGTTCTTTTTTTGCATTTATATTGCCGTTTGAATAACGGCCTTCAGCATCCAGCAACTGGAAGTAGAGGCGGTTAATGACGTCCATGTCATCGGTAAAGACAAAGCTACGCGTGCCGTACATGCCGTTGCTGACTGGCGCGGCGGCAGTGTCGAGCATGCGTCTGGTAAGTATGGAAGCCTGAATTGTGGTGGACAACAGGCTAGAGCGTGAAGCCGGATCACCACGTAGTGCCAGCATATACTCCGCGCCCTCTGTCTCCATATCGTCTTCGGTCGGGCTAACTTCCGCCACAAGGTGTTCTTTCAGTCCGGTTAGCGAAGCCATAAAGCGCGTCGCCTGTTCCAGCGTTGCGGACAGCCCAACAAAGTGCGGCGTAGCGCCCGACAGATGCCGCCAACGGCGGATTAGCATACCGTTCTGCGCGCCGCTGACACCGGAATAAGTGTGTACCTCATCGAGCAACATCATAGACGGTGGGACGACGTTTTTGCCTATGCCAAACAGCGATGCCAGAGACGAGTTGCCCATCTGCTTATTCAGCATCTCGGTACTGCTGAACACAATATCAGGAAGTTCGACTTTCATGCGCTTACGCGTCAGGATCACTTCGTCAGGCTCGATGATCTGCGTGCAGCTATCGCAGTGCAGGCGCTCAATGTTGTTTTCAAGATCGGCGGTGCGCCAGACCATTTTGCCGCGGCAACTCTCCGTCGGACAGGGAATATACTGGCAGGCCATGCCGGCACGATGCCGGCTCCAGGCCGTTTTCATGTAGTCGCGATAAATCGCATCTTTATCTAATGGCACCATGCCGAACAGCGCTGCTATACGCACTTTTCGCACGCTTTTCTCTGCCAGTTCACTATTCAGCTTGCGCGTCTGACGCAACGTTTCGATAAACTGATCCTTCAGCAGTTCGTTGCGCGGGTAGATTGCCAAAGCCTTTACTGAATCTTTTCTTTTGGCGACCAGTTCACTACCGATAAATGTCAGAGCGGGCAGATAGAACGCCAGCGTTTTACCGGTGCCGGTTCCCGCACAGACAATGGTGGCGGTTGATCGGTGCTTGCTCTGCTGCACGCCACGTAGCACGTTTTTGCAGGCGTCATGCTGAAAGCGAGCAAGGTTGTACATTCCGCCTGGGTGGCTGATCAGTGCCGACAGCAGTTGACGATGTGTAGAGGTAAAACCCTCCGTTTCATCAAGTTGCTGCAAAACCTCAGCAGCCTGTAGGTTACGCATCGGGTATTTGCGTTGGCGGCGCAAGAAGCGATAGTCGGACACTAGCGTCGGCGCGGTACGCCAGTTATCACCCCGGCCGTGCTTGGGAAACATCTGGCGTAACTGGCTGTAAAGCCGCACTGACTCTGCCATTCGGGTACGAAACACCGAAACACCATTTTGCTGGTGGCGCAATAGCAATCCGCGCTCGATCATAACTTTCGCTACGCCAAAGCTGGTAAGGCCACTGGCGTCAAGTGGGTGGTTTTGTAACGCCTGAGTGATAATATTGCTGAGCTCAGTCTGGCTGAAGAAACCCTGAGTGTTACCCCAAGTGAGCAGAACCGACTCCTGCGATTCCAGCTCATCGAGTGCGGCGCGAATAATCTGTTCCATTGAACTACGGCTCCTTACAGGCGTTTAATACAATAGCGCGTCGGGTCATCTTCGTTGGCCAACCAACTGAGCACATTGGGCGTCAGCATATTGAGCGAAGCACCTTGCCCGGCCACGGCTTTAAGGAAGAGATTGACTTCTTCCGGCACATCCAGATTGAGCGCCTCGCGCTGCACGCTGAGTTGCTCATGCAGTGCGAGCACCGCCTCAAATTCCTCACGATTTTTGGGCAATCCACGACAATTGTTGGTGAACAAAGCGGCAAGGTCGCTATATTGATGTTGTGCTTTTCGTTGTTCTTCCTGATGTGCCAAAGTACTGAACAGCTTCTGATCCACTTCCCACTGCGCTTTTAACGTGCGGGTGTAATTGCGCCAGGCAGTGGTGGTATGATCGCTGAGTTCATTGGTTAAGCGCTCAATTTCCTGGATCAACAGCGCCAATTCCTGAGCTTGAGCAACATCGTATGCATATACCTCGTACTGCTGAAGAAAGGCCGCCAGCGAGGCCTGTGGATGGCCAAATTTTTCGCGGTCAAACAAGCTAACAATAGGTTCACCACTCTCGCTATCGCAGACTTCTCGCAACAGCAAATAGCTGGTGAGGATCTGCGCTAGCTTTCTCACCGGCAAATCGATTTTTCGCGCCACCTGCAGCAAGCTGTCGCGTATCTCCTGAGCTTTTTCCAGTTGCTGATGGCGCTCAAGCCGCACTTTGAATTCGCTGCTGCGCCGTGCAAAAACGCTGATTTCTTCCGGCGCGCTGGCTGTTACCGCTTCACTGATACTTGCTTCACTCATGCTAAGTTCTTCTCCAGTTGCGTTAACTGCTCAGTTAGCTTGGTCAGGGTCTGTGCGATCTCATTTTCGGCACCTTCAATCTGCTCGCCCCCCTCATCGTGGTGACGCTGCTGCAGATAGTTGCCGGTGGCGTCTTCAAACTTGCTCCAGGCTTCCAGCAGCAGCCGAAATGCCTCGTATTGCTTGCCGTTGACAGCGAGGATTTCTTTCATCATCACCTGAGGATTATCGGCCGGCAACGTCAGCTTCTCCAACTGTCTGATCAGGTTTTTGAGCTCCGACTCTTTCCAGCCCCTCAACAGCTTCAGCAGAACGGGCACTGTTTCACCTACCGGGCGGACGGCGTCTACTCTGTTTGCCAGTTCAATGAGCTCCTTCATCGTATCGCAAATATTCATCGTTGCCAGATTGGCGCTATTGCCGTCACTCAGGCGTTCAGTTATGCCCTCCTGAGTCTTTAATAGCAGCGTACGATAGCCATTCAGTTTGTTTTTGACTTCGTGGATCTTACCCGGTTTCCCGGCGACGATTTGCTGGCTCTTGGCAGCTTCTACCAGCATTAATCCGTTAATGGCATAGGGTTGGGCGCCCGACTTTTTCGCCGCAGTCAGAGCGATTAAACGATCGCGAAGGTTCCGGTGTTCGACAATCACGCTAGCACGAGCCTGAGTTAAAAATTCGTCCAGCAGTGGATGACTATTGTCTGTGGGTTGCTGTTCCGTTAACAGAGCCTGCACCAACGTGGTCGAGACGGGAGACGACAATCCATCCTGACCGAGAAATGCACCACTTAACTGCAGGTCTTTGACAATACCAGAAAGCTCCTCGCGCTCTTCCTGTAACACAGTGAATTTTACTTCTGTTTCAATCCGGTCGACAAAGTTATGGAATGCTGCATAGTCGATCTCACTCTCGTCGAAGTCCCAGCCCTGGTAGTAATTGAAACGCACCATTGCCAGGCAAGCGCTGTACAACTCGGGAGTATCTCCAAGTGTCACCAGCGGGCGTGACTGGTTACCCACCAGCACGCGGGGTAAGTGGATCCTGCCCTGCGTTTTTACTGAACTGGCCGTTAGCGGGGTCTGGATTAGCTCGGTTGACCAATCAATGCGTGCAATCAACGCTTCAAGGAGCCATTTACGGATATCACGCGCTCTGGTTTGATCGAGCACGTTGCCCTGGTTCCATTTTTCCAGCGCAGCTTTCCATTCCTGAATGGCTATAGGTTCGCCGGAAGGCGGTGGCGGTGGCGGTGGCGGATTTTGATCGTCCTTTCCACCTTCTTCTGKAGGAGGAGGTGGTGGTGGTGGTGGTGGTGGTGGTGGTGGAACATCACCCAGAAGTTCTGCCGCCTGCTGCAGGCCAAATTCTGCACACATGGCTGGCGTCAGCCCTACTAAATTTGCACTATTGCCCCCCCAAATGGCCAATAGTGAATTGACCCGTTCGGGCTGGCTGACACCGGATAACCTCACCCGCTGCTGCAGTTCCTGCCCGCAAATAATATCTTCGTATCCTGACGGCGGGAACTGGCCATCAAGATAGCTCTGGCGATAGTGTCTCAGCGGTTCGCGAAGGATAGCATTCAGTATGTTGCGCGGGACAAAAACCAGCCCGTGCTCTTTATCCTGACAGTGGCGCTCAACCAGCTTTCCGATGGCTGCCGAGTTAAATGGAAACAGCGGGTGTCCATAACTGCTGCAACCAAAACTGGCCAGCACGGGCGCGGCGGATTCGTTCTCCAGCACTTCCTGATCCTGCCATACCGGAATATCCCTATAGCGCTGACTATCCTGCTGGTGGTGATAGTTTTCCAGTGCATCAGCGCCGTGTCGGGCGGCGTTAAGATAACGTCCGCAGAAGTCGACGACGCGTTTTTTCAGTGCGACATCGCTTTCGGTGGCGTGCTGCTGCTGGATAACCCATTCATAGCGGGCACGGGTGCCTAGCGTATTGCGGTGGCGTTTAAAGCTGTCGTGGCCCTCGGTCACTGCAATGATCGAATTAAGGGTACACAACACCTTTTTGCCTTCGTACTCTTCTTCTTCCAGCAGGCAGTCGATCAGCACATCCTCAATCGCTGAAGTGGCAGCCAGATCTTCCACAAGTAAGATCAGGCTCCGGCCTTCTGCCAGCAACTGACTGCGGATCATGCGCATTAGTTCCTGGAAGCTGGCCCGGTTAAAGCTGAACAGTTCTCCGAAGGTGTCTCCCAGTGCCTGTGGGATCACTTCGTTGACGACCCGAGCCGCTGCTTGTTTTTTTTCGTCACTGGTAAGTAACTGCTGATTGACTAAATAGGGCAGAACTGCCGGTGAAACCTGCCTGAGATTCAGGCCGCTAAAGGTGAAGTCCTCCGCAGACATTACATAGCGTAGGTTTGCAATACTGTCGTTGTCAGCACCCTGGCAGAAACGCAGTGCGATATTGTTCAGGCAGGCACCAGGGGCGGTGAAATATTGAGTCATCACACTGTCAAAAAACAGCGCGGGCAGACAGGTTGATGCTGCGTGTTGCTGGATGTCTCTCAACTGCTGTTTTCTGCTTTCGTCCAGCTGAACTTTTCCCATCTGCGCGCGCTGAAGCTCCTCTGGGGCTGCTGCGAATGCAGCGTTCAGCGCCTGACGCAGTTTGAGAGCAATATGTTCCGCAACATTTTCAGGGATCAGCAACTGCCCGACCCCGTTAACCTTCTCGCGGATGCTCTGATACTCCTCACCTTCAAGACCTTCAAGGATGGTGGTGAGTACACGCGGCAGCGAAGCATTTTTCGGAATACGGATGATGTGGTACTTCGCTCGATCTTCCCGACGTTTGAGCTGTGCATGGACCCAGCGCACCAAGTGGGATTTCCCCACGCCAGAGGCACCAATCAACGGCAACGGACGATTGTGCTTGAGCAGGAATTCCAGCAATGCCCCCTCGCCCACTTGTTTGGCCTTACGAGTGTGAAACTCGACGCAATCAAGGCGCATTGGCTCATGTACCGCCAGAAGTTGACTGTCTGCGAGCGACTCGGCTTCTGTCAGAATGCAGGTGGTAACATTCTCTTCGCGGGGCCAATAGCTATGTAGTTGTAGCATCAGTTGGCTCCTTTACGTGTCAAGGTGAGGTGGGTCACGGTACGCAGCACCCTCCCTTTTCTTCCAATTAACTGCATTGCGCCGCTGGCATCAGACTCCGCCTTCATATTGATTATTCCGCCGAGCTGAAGACGCAGCAGTGCACGCGACAGCGATGTCGACAGGTGATCAGAGCTAAGCGGTTGCCAGCCACCCACACTGATACGGTCCTCGACCTGCTTGCGGTAACTACCTCCATCCAGCACCGGCAGTGCCTGATTCAGGCGTTGCAACACTTCGCCAATGGACAGTTGCTCACCGGGTTGCATCAGAAATGTAAGCTCTTCACGGATTGCTTCGGTGGGGTCAATAGCGTAACGGTCACGGGTCAATTGCTGAGCAAACCCCAGCCAACTGAGATAGCCAGGCACAACAGCAATCTCATTACTGTTGATACGAAAGTCAGGCATGAACGTGCTAACCAAAACTTCAAGGTTGCTCGAGCTAATTTCGCCATTCTGATAGACATCCAGTGCCAGCAGCAATGCAGCCAGAAGGGTGAGATCGACGGCTCGTTCATCGCGTGAGTTTAAATCTCGGTTGTTCTCCACGGCCTGTAAGCAACGGCGTGCGGCCTGGCGCAGAGGCATATCTTTTGTGCTGAAATAGTTCGCATTGAGGCTGATTTCAGTTGTGTTGTTACCGGATTCTTCCTTTAGTAATCCTAAGTCTAACCACGCATTTAGTTCTTTTGGCGCTTTCCCGCTCGCATTTTCTGAATCGCCGGTATGCAACGCTGCCGGTGCGCAGAGCGCCATCAGTTTTTCACGCGGTAACGTGTTTTTTGGGCTGACTTTCAGCACCTGATAGAATGCGACCAACACGGCATACTGACTGCCGCCGTGGGCGTTATTGATAATCGACACAGTCTAGTTTCCTTTGAAGTTGTTCGAGGGTGATCCAATTGTGATTATCGAGGTGAACGTAATGCGCCCCGCCGGAGTGACAGGGATCAGGCATATCATGCGGGATAAGCGTCAGTTGTAACGGCGCCGGGCTGAACGGCGGCAGGTAGCCTTTGCGGCACGCCTCTGACGCCGGCAACACCAGTTCTGCCAGGTCACCCATGACATCATTATCCGCTACTGATTCGCCGCTTTCTGGCAACTCTTCGCTCAGCAGGGTAAGGCGTTCRCCAAGGGGAATAGCGGAGAACACACTGTACAGCAGCTCATCTTCTGCCCTGACTCGCTGGATAATGCCGGCTCGATGCAACTGCACCAGCAGCGTCGCAATGGTCTGATACCAGCCCTCACGCTCCCACTCATCGTCGATCACCGGTTTGTAAGTAATGAAGCAACTTGAGTGCGGCAAGCCGCTCAGCGTCTGCCAGCGGCCCAACGCATGCTGCGCCGCCGATACTGTCGGGTTCAACAACAACGGGGACGGGATCCAATAGCCACTGTTAAGCATCTGACGATCGCGGCAGGCAGGGCAGCCGCCACAAGCATGGCCTGGGATAAATTCTGTCAGGGAGTAGAGATCCACCAGCGTCTCGCATAGTGGCCTTCGCAGTGGCGCCTGAAGCCAATTGATTAGCGCATTATGGTTAGCCGTTGCTGCTTCAAGCGTCTTTTCACGGGAGGGGATAATGCGTGTTTTCCACAGTTCTTCGCCAGTGTGGTTACTGATCAGAATGCGTACCACCAGTGAATTCTCGTTCTGTCGGATGATTTGCTCTTTTGCCACTTCATAGCGTCTTACATCAACAAACAAACTTTTATCTGGTAGGTTTTGCAGTTCGGTATCCAGTTCCAACACGCCTGCTCGCACCATCATGAGGACGGTACGTAGGTTCCAAAATTTATTTTTTTTGCTACGAAAATTAAGGCCGTTACGGATCCTCTCTATATCAATACGATACAGACCGTCGCCCACAGATTCATGCCTGCTCCATAGCTTTTTCCAGCGTTCCAGCCCCAGCTCAAGACCAATCAACTTTTGTGAGGACAGGTATTCTGCCTGGCTGACGTCCTGATGGGTGTAAATCAGCAGCGAGGTACAGGCATAGCCATCGCGACCACCACGCCCAACTTCCTGATAGAAACGATCCATGTTTTCCGGCACGGTAGCGTGGATCACTGTACGCACGTCGTTTTTATCCATGCCTACGCCGAATGCTGATGTAGCAATCATGATATCCAGCTGATTTCTATCCCATTTCTTTAGCAGGCTCTGGCGTGTATCTTCCGGTGTATTACCGGTAAATGTTGCAAAACGTTGGTACCCCTGCAACCGCAGCAACTGCGCCCACTCTTCTGCCTCGCTTGGTTTCGTCACATAGAGGATCAGCGGGCGGGGAGCATGTATCAACGATTCCAGTACTTTAGCCCGTTTATCGCCGGGGTTTGTCGCCTGATAACACCAGTAAGAAGGTTCCGGGCGAAGATGGCTGGCGTGAACTTCCATCATCTGCTGGTCGAAAGTATCGCGCAAGGTTTTGCGGCTGGCTTCAGTAATGGTGGCGCTCATTAACAGTGTGGAACACGCTGGATGATGCGCTGCACGGCTGATGCGTTTCAGACCACGGATCAATCCTCCGAGTTGCTGGAAGTGCGGACGAAATCCGTTACCCCAGGTGGCGACAATATGTGCTTCATCAACAATGACATGACGCAAGCCCCCGTGTTTTGCCGCTTCAAACAATGCGAACTGCAGTGAACTACAGGTCGCTTCAGGAGAGGTGACAATCAGTCGCTGCTCACCAGCGCGGACGCGCGCGTAAGTATCGTATTTATCCTGTGCCGGTAAGCCGCTATACCAGGCGGTGACAGATTCTGATGTATGCCCTGCTTCAGTTAGCAGCATCCCGAAACGGCGAGCCAACTCCATCACCAACGCAGTAGTCGGAGCAATCAGCAGGCATAGCGCTCCTTGCGGCGGAGCCGTCAACATCAGCGCCTGCGCCACCAGTGTCTTCCCAGTGCCCGTGGGCAAATTCACCAGCAGTGTACTACCTGGCGGAGCCAACAGGGCCCGACGTACCGCATCACGCTGGCCCGGTGCCTGATAATGGGAATAGTTGTCCTGTCTGAAGTAACGACGCAGGACATAGTCCATAGGTATACGGGTATCCTGCCGGCATATTTGCTGCTCGTCACTGGCGAGAAAAGGCATGCCGCCCTGTTCAAGCCACTGCGGACTCCATGCAGACCCAGCTCTCAGCAGAAAGCTCTGCCTCATCCGATGACATCGGATCCCGCAAGCTTCCCACTCCTCTTGGTCTGGCCAACCGGCGCGACTGTCATCCGGGACGGTCAGTTCGCTATCGGCATAGTGTGCGTATTTTTCCCGGAACAACCAGTCACGGATCAACGCCCGGCGATCGAGTCGTCCGGCTGTTGATTCGGGAAGCAGGCACTCTTTAAGAGCGGGATAATTATCTGAATGATCAATTAATTGCGTGATATTCATCCGTTTTGCGATGCCTTGTGCAATATCGCTTCTGACGCGATGAGTAACGCCCGCGTCGCTAGACAGGTTATTTTCGGCTGCGCAATCCCCTGACGCAAAGTCTGCCCGATATCCTGCTGGTCCGAGTGGTGCAGTGCAGCACTGCTGAGATAATGTTTCAGACGGCTCAGGCTGAGAGTCTGTTGTGAGGCAAATCGTTTAACCGCCAGTTTCAGTGCGAAGCTGTAGCTATCCTGGCAGGTTGTCCGCCACTCTTTAGCGCTGATACAGTGGGCAATCTGCGCCCAGCGCTGTTCATTAAGATTGAGGTGTTTCCCCCCGCGATCTTTCGGAAAATAGGGTTCATTCAATATCGTCAACACGTCAGTGTCAGCAATCGACTCACCGAACTGGTTCAGCCACAAAGTCATGGTTTCCGGAGGCATCAGATAGTCGGCCAACCTTTGCTGCGTCGGGGTATTAACGTCAGCTTCAATCAGAAAATCGTAGCGGAAAAATATTTTCTGCTCATCACCCATACCGGATGTAATGCGCAGAACTGCGCTGGAAATACCGCGCTCTTCAAAATCCAGTAGTCGCAGGATGGCATCATGGAAAGG
>NZ_JBFUHK010000073.1:0-16291 GCF_056402435.1 Rahnella sp. P4_A8
GGCATTCCCTGTCACTCAGACGCTGGAAGTTAAACCCGCCTGAAAATGACATGGAGTGAATAAAAAAACGGGCAGTATGTGAAAACATACTGCCCGTTTTCTTTGTGATGAAAGACGGGTTACTCTTTAGCAGGTCATGCAGGAATTTTACCTCGCCTTAACATAAGGCAGGCGCTGTGCATGATAAGCTGACAGCGCTATTCAGCGCTTCTGAATGTGCCTCTTTTGAATTGAATCGACAGGTTGGGTGAGTGATTAATCGGGTTATTTTTCGCGGATGCGTGCTGGCGTTAGTGGCGACGGTACTGACCGGATGCGGCAGTATTATCAGCCGGACTGTGCCGGGACAGGGGCATGGCAACCAGTATTATCCCGGTGTGCAGTGGGATTTGCGGGACAGTCCGTGGCGTTATGTCACCGTCATCGATGTTCCGCTGTCGATGATTGTCGACACTTTCATGCTGCCGGTTGACGCCCGCCACGGGCCTTACGAATAAAATCACTTAATCAATATCACGACCCGGATACTCGTCTTCATCGTCCCATTCTTCAGCTGCCGCTTTACCTTCTTCAGTATCCAGCGGCGGTTCATGCTGGTATTCACCTTCATCCCATTCATACAACGTGGCTTCTTCCTGCCATTCTTCTTCGAGTTCTATCTGATCATAGTCCTCATCAAAGATAGCCTGCGCCGCCGCACCGCTGCGGAACGTCAGCGCATCGATGGAATCACCTTCGCCGCTGAGGAATTCCGCCTGCCACATCACATCGCCATCCTGCATGATGTATTTCTGCAGATTAAACTGGTCCGGAACTGGCTCTTCGTCGTCATGGATCCTATCCTGCGCGGCTTCAAGGAATTCTTCGCGGGCGGCATCAATAGCTTCTTCCAGCGTTGCATACATGCTCATTGTTGTCTCCTGAGTTGAAACTGTTAATGGTTGTGCAGCAAATAGCGTTATTAATGAACAAGTAACGGCCATCTGACAGGGGAAAACCTGATTAAATGATTGTTGTCTATAACTGACAGGATGCAAGTTTTCAGACTAAATCAGTCGGATTTATTTCTGCTATTCTCAATTTCTCGCTGGCGACTTTGCGGCGGTTTAAAAAACGGGAGTGCACATGGTTTCACGACAATCAGTATTACGGGTGGCGCGCCCGACGGACAATCTTGAGCAGGTAGCCCGCATGTATTCGCAGGGGCTGGGTTTCGACATCATCGGCAGTTTTAGTGACCACCAGGGGTTTGATGGCGTGCTGGTCGGGCATCCGCATCATCATTATCATCTCGAGTTTACCCATCATCACGGTTCCTCCGTGGGGCGAGCGCCCACCGAAGATAATCTCCTGGTGTTCTATATTCCTGATAATCAGCAGTGGCTGACGCAGTGCGAACGGATGCTGCAGGCCGGTTTTATCGTCGTGCCTTCGTTTAATCCCTACTGGGATGAATGCGGTAAAACCTTCGAGGATATTGACGGTTATAGGGTGGTGCTGGCTTTGCGGGACTGGACGGCATAGGCGCGAATGTCAGCGGAATTTCAGCTTTGCAAAGGCTGTGAGGGGAGAGGGTAAAAGTTTAGCAAACCGGCTACACGGGCAGCGTTTGAGGCATAAAGTGATTCTGACTTCTCAAGATAAGGTGAATGTTATGAAGACTCTTTCCCGCGTTTTGCTCATGCCGCTGTGTGGCCTTGGCGTATTATTCAGCGTGGCCAGTACCGCGGCTGAAAATACACATCCCCAATCACCGATAGAACAGCCGCACGGGTTGCCACCCTTCCACGGTGAGGGCATGCTGCCACCGCCGCCAATGATGGTCGGCTTTTGCCATCCGGGGCAACTGTTCTGTGCCAGCGTAGCCAGTGATAACCCGACTGAAACTATTCAGAAACTGACGTCGGTACTTCCGGCTACAACGGCAGGCAAGCATTACGAAGTGCGTCTGGCCGTCGTCGAGGTGCCGGATTACATGCCAGTGCCGCCGCTGGCAGAAAAATCTCAATAAGCCTGTTGCTGCTTCGTCGGCTGGAATTTAGTCAATCATGGCCTGATGAGGCCGGCGTTGCAGACACCAGTACGAATATCCCGCGTTGAATAACACCACCATCGCCGTAACAAAAAAAACCGTCCGGAAGCCGTAACTGGCTGAGACCGCCGCACCCAGTAACGGACCGGTGACATTGCCCACATCACGGAACGACTGGTTGTAGCTGAATACCCGTCCTGCTACCTGATTAGTGCAGTTATAGATGAGCAGGGTCTGAACGGCCGGCAGCAATGCGCCATCGCAGGCACCCAGCAGAAAACGCAAAATACCCAGTTGCAGGGGTGTTTGTACCAGGGCCATCGGGATCAGCAACAACACAGATAACGCCATCATCGCCACCAGGATCCGCTCGGGGCCAATCCGGTCGCCGAGTTTGCCTAAACGCGGTGCACTCATCAGCGCGGCCACGCCAGGTACCGAAGCAATCATGCCGCTGATAAACGCCAGGTTTTGTGTATTACCGGCCAGCTCCCGTACGTAAAGCGTCAGGATCGGCGCAATCGAACCCGTCGCCACCTGAATAATCATGGTGGTGACAAACAAACACAGCACCAGTTTAGGATTTTTCAGCGAGGCAAAGACCTGCTTACGGTTCAGCATGTCTTTTTTGCTCACCGGGACAAACTGCTCACGGATAAAATAAAGCGTCATGATGAAACACAAAAACAGCACCGACGCGGTGATAAAGAACACCGGACGCAAACCATAGCTGTCCGCCAGCAACCCTCCGACCAGTGGCCCGAGCAGCGCACCGCTGACACCGCCAGTTGATAACGTACCCAGCGCCCAGCCGCTTTTATTGCGCGGGATTTGTGTGGCGATCAGCGCGTTAGCATTGGGAACAAATCCACCCAGCAAGCCAAGTAACGCGCGAAGAATCAGGAACTGCCAGATATTCTGCGCGAAGCCCATTAATACCATGACGATGGACATGCCGAGTGCGGATCGCAGCAGCATGATTTTGCGGCCTTTACGGTCCGCGAGTCCGCCCCAGAAGGGGGAGGCGATGGCGGAAAACAAGAAGGTGATACTGAAAACCAGACCCGACCACATATTCAGGGATTCATGACCGGTTACGCCGAGGGTTTCCACGTAAAGGGGCAGGAAGGGCATGATCAGACTGAATGCGGCACCGGTCAGGAAGCAACCGATCCAGGCGACAAACAGATTACGTTTCCAGTTAATGGGATCTGGGGCGATTTCAGGTTCAGAGGCCGAAGTCATAAAATACCGAAGAAAGAGGTCAGATTCGCTCTGGAATGACACAAAGAAACAAGGCAGAGCATAAGTAACAATCAATTGGCTTAATAATTATGCGCCTAATTATCATTCACTTCAATGATGTTAACGAACTGTAACAAGCGAAGTGAAATACAGGTTCAAAAAGTCTTGAGGAGTGAGGGAGAGCAGATGAAAGCCAAAAAAACGGTCAGCAAGGAGGCTGACCGCGACAGACAAAGAATTAAAAACGCAATACTAAAACCGGATCTTAGCGCAGGGCTTCGTTCTTCATGACAGAGTAACGGCCGCTGCCCAGGAACATGATGACCAGACCACCAAAGAAGTACAGAGCTTCACCTTCCAGCCCCCATGCACCGACTTCAGTAACGGTGAAAAATTTGCCACCCACGACCAGGAAAACTGCCACTAAAATGTTGAATGCCAGCACCAGAGCGGCAGGGCGGGTCAAGATGCCCAGAATAATCAGAACCGGCGCAATCACTTCACCGATGTACGCACCGTAAGCAATAAAGCCCGGCAGGCCATCAGCCTGTAACATCTGTGCAATCCAGCCCACGCCATTTTCCATTTTTGCTACACCATGGAATAAAACTAAAATACCAAAAGTCAGACGCAACAAAAGTTTACCAAAGTTCTGATGATCAACAGCACGGGTAAAAGCGGAGTTCAGTTTTGCCAACATAATGTGTTCCTTGCAAAGGTAACATGCCTTTAAGAGGCGGGAGGCACGCGGCTCCAAAATCAGCGGAGTAATCACATGCAGAAATTATGGAGAGAGTATTGGCCTAAATCGGGTGGGATCAAATCTGATAAGTTTGAAGAAGTCTGTGAAAAAAACTGATGAAGCAAATCAAAAAAACCGGACCTGCGGCTGCCGGACCGGTTCCGGGTGATTAATCGCTAAGGGCTTTATAGAGCGAAGGCTCACCTTGCGGGCGTGTTTTAAAGCGACGGTGCAGCCACATATATTGCTCCGGCGCCTGACAGATCTCGTTTTCCACCACTTTATTCATATACGTGGCGGCAACCACTTCATCATCCAGCGGGAAGTCAGCGACCTGAGGGTGAATAATCATCTCATAACCTTCCCCTTTCGGCAGACGGCGCGGAGTGAAGGGAATAATTGCCGGTTTGCCCATGCGTGCCAGCAGATATGTCCCGGTGGTGGTGGCGGCTTTATCGACCGCGAAGAACGGTACAAATACGCTGGCGCGCGGGCCGTAGTCATGATCAGGCGCGTACCAGATGATGTCGCCTTGCTTGAGGCTGCGGATCATCCCTTTGAGATCTTTGCGATCCAGCATCCCTTTATTCGAGCGCATTCGGCCTTTGGTCTGGATCCAATCCATCAGCTTGTTATCGTGAGGACGGTAAACCCCCACGCCAGGATTATGGATACCAAAGATACGTGCACCCAGTTCCAGCGTCAGGAAATGTACACCGATCAGCAGAACGCCTTGCTTGTTATCACGCGCATGCTGGATATGTTCCAGACCGCTGACTTTAAACCAGCGCTCGATGCGCCAGTCTGGCCAGAACCACGCCATGCCGGTTTCAAACAACCCCATGCCGACGGATTCGAAATTTTTCACAATCATATCTTCGCGCTGTTCCGGACGCATATCCGGGAAACACAATTCGATATTGCGTCTGGCGATTTTATAGCGACGTTTCAGGAAGCGCATTGAGAAGCGACCTAGCCCGGTACCGATGCGATAAATAACCGGATAAGGCAGTAACACCAGTGCATAAAGCAGTCCCAGACCCATCCAGGTGATCCAGTAACGAGGGTGCAGTAACGAACGATTAAAGGTTGGTACCTGAGTCATAGAATCTCTGCGTCAGTGAGTCGAAGTAGAAAGTTTATAAGCTCTGTCTAATGCAGCAGCCTGCCACAGAAACACGCACACATATTCATCCGGAATATGTGTTGTCCGTTATCTTCTGCAGCAAAGTGACATATTGTGGCATTTTTTTGATGTGAGGTGAAAATTCACGGCACTAATACCTCATTTATTTATAGGTTGAGTGAATGAAAAACAAAACGAATTCTCATTAATGTCCCGGCATATTCATTCACCATCAATTCAAATATCAATAGAGAATGTCTTTTTGTCAATGAAACGGGCGGCTGTCGGGCCGCCCGTGATCACGTTTGCAAAATCCCCTTTCTGGCGACTTTCGCGTTAATCTTAAATCTGGTTATTATTCCGGCAGGAAAAGGCCTTTGACGCTATGCGGTTCGCTGCGCCAGTACTGTTTCGGCGCGGCCACTTTTTCCCCCAGTTTTGCCGCTGCATGCCAGGGCCAGCGCGGGTTATACAAAATACCGCGTGCCAGAGCAATCATGTCTGCCTGTCCGGTGCCGATAATGGCTTCCGCCTGTTCCGGTTCAGTGATCAGACCCACAGCGATCACCGGCATTTTCACATAACGCTTAATGCCATCAGCAAATGGCACCTGATAGTTCGGGCCGACGGTGATTTTCTGATGCGGACTCAGACCGCCGCTGGAGACGTGAATGTAGCTGCAACCCAGTTCATCAAGCGCTTTGGCGAGTTCAATGGATTGCTCCAGATCCCAGCCTCCCTCCACCCAGTCGGTGGCGGAAATACGCACACCAATCGGTTTTTCTGCCGGGAATGCCGCACGGATTTCCCCGAAGATCTCCAGCAGCAGGCGCATACGGTTTTCCAGTGAGCCGCCGTACTGGTCGGTGCGCTGGTTTGAAAGTGGCGACAGGAACTGGTGCAGCAGATAACCGTGAGCGCCGTGCAGTTCCAGCAGATCAAAGTCCAGACGGTCGGCGCGACGGACTGTATCGACATAGGCTTTTTTCAGCTCAGCGATTCGCTCCAGCGACATTGCCTGCGGGGCCTCAGTGCCTTCGGTGAAGGCGACGGCGGAAGGCGCAATCGTCTGCCAGCCACCCGCTGACTGGGCGATTTGTGCTCCGCCTTGCCACGGCGCAGCACACGACGCTTTACGTCCCGCATGTCCGAGTTGCAGGCCAAGTGGCATATCGCTGTTTTCACGTAAGCCGGTCACTAAATCCTTCATGGCCGCTTCGGTTGCATCGTCCCACAAGCCCAGATCCTGAGCCGAGATACGCCCCACGGCCTCGACAGCGGTCGCTTCCAGGATCAGCAAACCCGCACCTGAAAAGGATAACTGCCCGAGATGCGCGTGATGCCAGGACGTGGCTTTCCCTTCGTCGGATGAATACTGGCACATTGGCGCGATCACGATGCGGTTAGCGAGTGTCAGCTTCCCTAAGGAAATCGGTTCAAAAAGCTTACTCATGTTTCATGCCCCTTAAAATTCAGCGTGGTGATGGACTACAAGAATAGATAACAACTAAGAATAGGTTATCGCATTTCAAAAATGGGCAATGTACAGCAGGTGTTTTTCTCCTGACGAATTTGCAACGGGAGATGTCCTCATTGTTGCTTTAATGTATAATCTTGCCGCTTCAAAAGTAGCTATTCGGTATCAATAGTTAAATTCCCCTGAAAGACAGGAACGTACACCATGCCAGTGTTACATAACCGTATTTCTAATGAGGAACTGCGTGCGCGCATGTTGGCTGAAACTGAGCCCCGCACTACGGTTTCTTTTTATAAGTATTTCCAGCTCGAAGATCCAAAAGCCTTTCGTGACGCCCTGTACGTCAGCCTGACACGCCTTAACGTATTTGGCCGTATTTACGTGGCAAAAGAAGGGATTAACGCACAAATCAGCGTGCCGCAAAGCCAGTTTGAAGCGTTCAAAACCGTGCTGTTTTCCAGCCATCCGGCGCTGGATCAGATCCGCCTGAATGTCGCGCTGGAAGATGATGGTAAATCCTTCTGGGTGTTGCGTCTCAAAGTGCGTGACCGCATTGTCGCGGACGGGATTGATGATGATTCTTTCGACCCGTCAAATGTGGGTGAGTACCTGAAAGCCGAACAGGTCAACGCCATGATTGACGATCCGGACACATTGTTTGTCGATATGCGCAACCACTACGAATACGAAGTGGGGCATTTTGATAATGCGATTGAAGTCCCGTCTGACACTTTCCGCGATCAACTGCCTATGGCCGTTGATATGCTTAAAGAAGACAAAGACAAAAAAATCGTGATGTATTGCACTGGCGGCATTCGCTGTGAGAAAGCCAGCGCGTACATGTTGCATAACGGTTTTAAAAACGTCTATCACGTGGAAGGCGGTATTATCGAATATGCACGCCGTGCCAAAGAGCAGGGGTTACCGGTAAAATTTAAAGGCAAAAACTTTGTCTTTGATGAACGTATGGGCGAGCGTATTTCCGATGACGTGATTGCACACTGTCACCAGTGCGGTGTGGCCTGCGATAACCATACCAACTGCAAAAACGACGGCTGCCATCTGCTGTTTATTCAGTGCCCGACGTGTGCGGCGAAATTTGACGGCTGTTGCAGCGAAATCTGTATGACAGAGCTGAAGCTGCCAGTAGAAGAACAACGTGCATTGCGCGCGGGTCGTGAGAATGGCATAAAAATATTCAATAAGTCCAAAGGCTTATTGCAAACCACCATGCATATTCCGGCACCTGAAAACGACTGACCGGCGTGTATAAAAAAGCCCTGAATGGCGGCAGCGATTCAGGGCTTTATACGTTGAGGGAAGGGGATTACTTCTCCTGCACACCCTCGACCGAAATAATCAGCTCGACATTCTGCGATGCCGGACCGAGATCGGTAGTAATTCCATAATCCTTCAGCGCGATGGACCCTGCCGCTTCAAAACCTGCACGATAACCGCCCCATGGATCCTTGCCCTGACCGAGCAACTTAGCCTGTAACGTTAAAGGTTTGGTGACGCCGTTCAGCGTGAAATCGCCAGTCACTGCCAGATTTTCACCTTCTTTCTTCACTGACGTTGATTTGAATGTGGCCTGCGGATGTTTGCCAACATTCAGGAATTCAGCGCTGCGCAAATGTTTGTCACGTTCGGCGTGATTGGTGAATACGCTGGTGGTGTTAATCGTGACATTCACTTTATCCGCAGCGGGATCTTTCTCATCAAAAGTGAATCCGCCATCGAAATCATTAAAGCTGCCGTACAGCCAGCTGTACCCTAAATGCTTGATACGGAATTCAATAAAAGCGTGCTGACCTTCTTTGTCGATCTTGTAGCTGGCTGCCGTTGCCGAACCCGCCGCCAGTAACAGCGACGCCAGGGTTAAACCCAGAGTGGTCTTTTTCAACATGGTTATTCTCCGTTTATCCATAATATGAACAACATAAGTAAAGAGCTGACCGTGAGCCGGATCAGCGCCCCAGCATGCGGGTCAGGGTGCTGTCACGATCGATGAAATGATGTTTAAGCGCGGCAAGGGCGTGAAAACCTGAGATGATCACAATGCCCCACGCCATCCACAGATGCAGCGTGCCCGCGATATCGGCCTGTTGTTCCAGTCCAGACAGTGTGGCAGGGATCTCAAACCAGCCGAAGACACTGACAGGCTGACCTTCAGCCGTCGAAATCAGATAACCGCTGATCAGAATGCCGAACAGGCCGATGAACAGCAGAACATGAGCCAGCCAGGCGCCAATACGCGTTTTCACGCTGTAGCTTGCCAGCGGCTTAGGTGGCGGAGAAATAAACCGCCAGGCAAGACGAAATACCATCGCAGCAAAAATCAGGATGCCGATACTTTTATGTATTTCCGGTGCACGGTGATACCAGGTGTCGTAATAGCCCAATCCGACCATCCATAATCCCAGTGCAAATAAACCATAAACGGCCACAGCGATGAGCCAGTGAATTAACACTGAAATATGGCCAAAGCGTGCAGGTGTATTTTTCCACAGCATAAGATGATGTTCTCAGTGAAGAGGGTGTTTGTGGAAAATAAACATTTGGAAACATATTGGCAAACTATTATTTTCAAATTAACCGATTAATTTAACTTGTTCATTATTTTTGATGGTATCAGGAAGGTTTCCTTCAGTGCTTTTGCTTTTGTTATCTTACGGCGGTTTTGATTATATCGATTTCAGTGATGACAGGGGTCTGTAAGGTTTTGTCATCGAAGGTAAAGTTAATCCTGATACTAAAAATTTGAGTAAAAATAATGATTTCAGGAGTGATTAATCCTTGTTGATGCTTTTCATTAGCCGGTCATTTTATGTGAACATGAAGTTTTGTTATTCAGGCTATCAATCTAAATGTTTCTTAAATAAAACGTAAATATGTTAAAGGTTGATTCTCGAGGTGATCGAGATCAGTTTGTGATATCAGACAATATTTATAATTCTCAATAATCCTGATTAGGAATTTTTTTATAGATTAATATTTGATGTTTGCCGGTGTGGGCGCTTTAGCTGAATTAAAAGAGCACCATCCGACATCACATGGAGAGTGACATATGTTTCCTGCAATGAGCCGTTTTATGGCAGTGCCAGTGCTGCTGACAACATTATTATTCCCCCTGACCCGCGTGGCGGCGCAGCCTTTGCCGACAGTGACCACTGAGACCATCACCACTCAACCTGATGGCGTCAGCCGGACCTATCTCGGGCGTCTTGAAGCTGTTCAGGCCGTCAATGTGACCAGCCGGACTGAAGGATTTATCGCCCGCCGGGCCTTTGAGGAGGGGCAGTTTGTGAATGCCGGCGACGTCTTGTATGAAATCGATCCCGCCTTGCATCAGGCGGCTGTCGCTCAGGCCAAAGCCCAGCTCGACAGCGCCAATGCTACCGCACGCCATGCACAAACCCATCTGAACCGCATACAGCGTCTCGGTGATGCGCGTACCGTCAGCCAGTCTGATGTCGATACCGCGCTGGCTGCCCGTGATACCGCCCGTGCGGCTGTCGCGCAGGCGCAGGCGGCGTTAAAAACGCAGGAACTGCAACTAAGCTATACCCGCATTACGGCGCCCATTGCAGGGCGCATCGGCGTGAGCCATTTTCATACCGGCAGTCTGGTGAATCCGGCCAGCGGTGCACTCACGGAAATCGTGCAACTCGATCCGGTACGTGTGGTGATTTCAGTGAATGAACGTGATGTTCTCAGTGCCAGCCACAGCAGTGGCACGCTGGAAGACGCTTTCTCTGCCGATAACATGACGCTTTCTCTGCGCTTATCGGACGGTTCACCTTATATGAAAGCGCCCGTGCTGGAATCCCTCGGCAATCGTATTGATGCGCAAACAGGGACCTTGCCGGTCAGGCTGACCGTGGCAAATCCAGACCATCGTTTGCTGCCGGGGGGCACCGTGAATGTGGCCGCAGAGCCGCGTTCCGGACATTCTCTGCCGGTACTGCCTGCGCAGGCTTTGCAGCAAAATGCGGCAGGGCACTTTGTCTTGCTGGTGAATGACGGACAGCGCGTGGAAGCACGCCCGGTGCGTCTTGGTGCACAAACGGGACACGGCTATTTCGTCATTGAGGGTTTGCAGGGCGGAGAAAAAGTTGTGACAGAAGGCCTGCAATGGATCCGGCCAGGTATGGAAGTGAATGCACGGGCTGCTACGGATGCCCCGGATATGGCCGCGAAGAAACGTTAAGGAATAACGATGCTCCAGCAATTTATTAAAAGACCCCGCTTTGCGGTTGTCATCGCGCTGGTGACGGCGCTGATCGGTGCCGTCGCCCTGAAGGTCATTCCGGTTGAGCAATATCCGGATATCACGCCACCCGTGGTGTCAGTCAGTGCTATTTATCCCGGTGCGAGTGCACGGGACGTAGCGGAATCCGTTGCCGCGCCGATTGAGGCGCAGGTTAACGGTGTCAGTAACATGCTGTATATGTCGTCGAACAGCGGCAATAACGGCAGCTACACCCTGACTATTACGTTCGCCAGCGGTACGGATCCGGATACGGCGGCTGTTGAAGTACAAAACCGTATTTCACAGGTCAGCTCACGTCTTCCGCCGGAAGTGCTGAATACGGGCGTGTCGGTGCGCAAACAGGCTTCTAATATTCTGATGGGCATCAGCCTCCTTTCACCGGAAAATACCCATGACATGCTGTTTATCAGCAACTTTGCCAGCATTCAGTTGCGTGATGCGCTGGCGCGTGTGGATGGTGTGGGTGATGTCCGGGTTTTCGGTTCCCGTGACTACAGCATGCGTATCTGGCTGGACCCGCGCAAAATGGAAGCGCTGGATGTCAGCAGTATGGAAATCAGCGCCTCTATTCAGAATCAGAATGTGCAGGCGGCGGCCGGGCAGATTGGCGCGTCACCGAGTCCGTCAATGCAGCAGCAAACCCTGACCATCAGCGGCGCGGGGCGTCTGAGTTCGCCGGAAGAGTTCGGCAATATTATTGTGCGTAAAAATGCTCATGGCGGTACGGTGCGTTTGCGCGATGTCGCGCGTATTGAACTGGGTGCGCAGGATTATCAGGTGAATGCGACACTGAATCAGACGCCGTCTGCCTTCCTGTCAGTCTATCCCGCACCGGGGGCAAATGCGCTGAATGTGGCGAATGCTGTGCGGGAGGAAATGTCGCGTCAGGCACGCAATTTCCCGGATGATCTTACCTATGAAATCAAATTCGACTCGACTCGTTTTGTCAGTGCTACGCTTGATGAGATTGCCGTTTCACTGGTACTGACCTTCGTCGTCGTCCTGTCGATTGTTTATCTGTTCCTGCAAAGTATGCGGGCGACATTCATCGTCGCACTGACCATTCCGGTGTCTTTACTGGGGACGTTTGCCGTGCTTTATGTCTTTGGCTATTCCGCCAACACCCTCAGTTTGTTTGCCATTATTTTGGCGCTGACGGTAGTGGTCGATGACGCCATCGTGGTGGTGGAAAACGTTGAGCGCCTGATGATGGAGGATCCGTCGCTCGGGCGTGTGGCCGCAACCCGCAAGGCTCTGAAGCAAATTGCCGGGCCGGTCATCGCCACTACTGTGGTTCTGCTGGCGGTATTTGTGCCCATTGCGGTTCTGCCGGGTATTACCGGTGCGCTGTATCGTCAGTTTGCTGTCACTCTGTCGGCGGCCGTTGTTCTTTCAAGTATCAACGCGCTGACCCTGACCCCAGCGCTGTGCGCAACCCTTCTCAAGCCGCGACCTGCGAAGCCGGCCCGTGTTTTCCACTGGTTTAATCAGGGGCTGGACGCTGTTCGCGATGTCTATGTGAAAGCCGCACGGGGCATCAGTAAAAATGTGTTCACCAGCGTTGTAACGGTTCTGGTGATCGGCGGAGCCTGTGTATGGGGCTACAGCAGTTTGCCAAAATCCTTCCTGCCGGATGAAGATCAGGGCTACTTCTTCGTGAATGTGCAGTTACCCGACGGGGCGTCATTAAACCGCACCGATGCCGTGCTCGGGCAGATGCAGCAGATTATGCAAAAAGACCCGGCGGTCGAGGATGTGATCGCCATCAGTGGCTTCAGCCTGCTGAGTGGCGGGAGTTCGCCAAACGCCGCCTTTGGTATCGTATTGCTCAAGCCGTGGGGCGATCGCGACAGTGTGGATCAGGTGATTGGTCGCCTGCAACCGGCGATGGCGGGTATTCCCTCTGCAATGATTATGGCAATAAATCCGCCCGCGATTTCCGGATTAGGTACGGCCTCAGGGCTGGATTTACGTTTGCAGGCGTTACAGGGGCAATCGCCACAGGAACTGGCTGTCACCGGACAGGCGCTGATCCAGGCCGCTAACCAGGATCCTCATCTGAGCCGTGTGTTTACTACCTTCAGTGCATCCGTGCCGGAAATCGCCCTGAGTGTGGATCGTGACCGTGCGGCGCTGTTACAGGTACCGGTCAGCCGTATTTTCGGTACGTTGCAGACATCACTTGGTGGCGTGAACGTCAGCGATTTCATCATCAATAACCGCCTGTTTAATGTGCAGATGCAAAACGAAATGGAAGATCGCCAGCGCGCAGACCAGATATCCACACTCACGGTACGCAGCGACAACGGCTCACTGGTTAGCCTGGCGAAGATGGTTGAACTGACACCGTCGCTGGGTGCACCGTTTATCACGCAATATAATCAGTTCCCTTCACTGGCTATCAGCGGCTCGGCGGCACCCGGCATCAGTTCCGGTGAGGCGATGGCGCAGATGGAACATATCCTGAGCGAGAAGCTGCCTGCGGGTTACGGCTATGAATGGACCGGCATGTCATTGCAGGAAATTCAGGCTGGTGGCCAGGCCATCCTTATCTATGCCGCGGCACTGCTGTTTGCGTATCTGTTTCTGGTGGCGCAATACGAAAGCTGGAGCATTCCTCTTGTTGTGATGATTTCTGTGATTTTCGCGGTGTTTGGTGCAATCGGCGGCCTGCACATGGCGGGGCTGAGCAACGACGTATATGCTCAGATTGGTATGGTCTTGTTAATCGGCCTCGCGGCGAAAAATGCCATTCTGATTGTTGAATTCTCAAAAGCCAGAAGAGAAGAGGGGGCATCTGTCAGCGAAGCGGCGCAGGACGGCGCGAAACAGCGTTTCCGTGCGGTAATGATGACGGCAATCTCGTTCATTCTCGGGGTGTTACCGCTGGTCATGGCATCCGGTGCAGGTGCCATGAGTCGGCATATCATCGGCGTTACGGTGTTCAGTGGTATGTTGCTATCCACGACGGTGGGGATCCTGTTTATTCCGGCGCTGTATCTGCATATCCAGCGTCTGCGTGAGTGGGTGAAATCTCGCTAAGGATCCGGCCAGCTTCAGGAGAGAAAGGCTTGCGTAAAACGATCGTGACAACTCAGGGTCTGAAAATTGTTGTAATGATGGCGATGCTGGTAGTGATCTTCGCGGGGATTAAATCTGCTGCAGATATCATCGTGCCCTTTATTCTGGCGCTGTTTCTGGCTTTCGTATTGAATCCGCTGATTGTCTTACTGGAAAAATGGCGGGTGCCCCGGGCACTCGCTGTTTTGCTGGTGGCAACGCTGGTTATTTGCATGATGGTTTTTCTGACCACCAAACTGCTGGTGACGCTCAATGAATTTGCCCGCACATTGCCACAATATCGCGGGCTTATTGTCGACAAACTCAGTGATATTGAGGCCAGGTTTCCGCAAAGCGAACTGACGTTATCTCCCGAGCAACTGGCCAGTTACATCGATCCGGCGGCGACGCTGAATATGGTCAGTAAGTTAATCAGCTATTTGTCCAACGCCATGGCCGGTCTGTTCTTACTGCTGATGACCGTGGCATTCATGCTGCTTGAAGTCCCGCAACTGCCCTACAAAGTGGAGCAGATGTCTGAGGACCCGGGCAAAGGAATGGCTAATATTCAGCGTGCCCTGGACAGCGTGACACGCTATCTGGTGATCAAAACGCTGATAAGTGTGGTGACGGGGCTGGCAGTTTGGGCCTTGCTGGCAGTTACCGGCATCCGTTTTGCGTTCCTGTGGGGGATGCTGGCTTTCGCCCTGAATTACATTCCCAATATTGGTTCTTTTATCGCGGCTATTCCGCCGATCATTCAGGCATTTTTGTTTAACGGTTTCAGTGAAGGGTTGATCCTGGCAGGGGGCTATATCCTCATCAATCTGATTTTCGGCAGCATTATTGATCCGAAAATTCTGGGGCGCGGATTGGGGTTATCGACGCTTGTGGTCTTTATGTCGCTGATATTCTGGGGATGGCTGATGGGGCCGGTCGGCATGTTGCTTTCGGTGCCGCTGACGATTGTGCTCAAGATAGCCCTTGAACCTACGGCGGCAGGTCACAAAATTGCCGTGCTTCTGGGCGATGGTCCGCCAGAACATAAAAGTTAGCTTTTCTCTTCAAAATGATGAGCAAACATTTCAATTTTTTTATGCATTAAGCGAATCACTGAAAGCAGGATGTTTGTGATTTTTGTGGGAGTCGCGTGACGAGAAATTATGCTTGTCATTGGTGAGGCTGCTCAAGATGAGTCTGCTAACATTAAGGCCATCGTCGGCTTCTGTCGTCATAGTGCAACCTGGCGAGAGAGAAGGGATAAAAACAAGATTTTTAAAAAGATGGGTGAAGAATATCATGATATAAAATGCCCTGAATTATCAGGGCATTTAGGGTTTTTGCAGGTTTAGCTATAAGTTTTGTAAATCATCTGCAAGTCGTCTTTAATTTGTCGGCTGATTGGCGTCGCAGAAATATCATCAATGGGCCAGAATAAATACTTTATCAGGTTGTAAATGAAACAAAATTCCAGCCGGTTACGGACTTCGATTTTCTGCGCCAGATGTCGTTTATGGACATATACTGTACGGCTGCTGATGTTTAATTTTCTGGCAATGCGGTAGTTCGGCATCTCAGACATCCAGTAGCTCATTACCAGAATTTCCTGATCGCTAAGTAACATTTTTGGCAAACCGAAGTTATTTATCGGCATAAATGCTTCGGGATCTGCTGCAATCTGCTGCAAGAGGGAGGTGAGTGCCTGCTTGTTGAGAATAGAGACTTCGCGGGTAACGGCAATCGGTGTTTCAGAATCCGGGTAACTGGCGTCAACGTAGCAGTATATTCGGGCGCTTTGACAAAATTCAAAAAACGCTTTTAATTCCTCAGATACTTCTGCGTTATGGCAATGGTTTGTCATATTCACAAGAATAATATCAGGTTGAAATTCAGGAATTAGATTGAGGGAGTGAGAAATATTCACAGTGTCGATAATATCGAGGCTGTTATTTTCAATAAGATAAGAGAAAATTCCTAAACGCGTAAAACCACAGGGTTCAATTATACAAATTTTCATACCACGTCCTTGTCATGCGTAACATTACGCGCCGAAACCACTCCTGTGATTTCTGTATCCAGCATAGATTCTTTTCTATAATGCTGTCAATTCGTAAATTCCAGTCTATTGATCTTGTTCAAACTGGAATTGAAAAATCGTATCGTTAATAAAATGATAACCCTCGATAAATATTCACGAGGGTTGAAATTATTTTACGTTAATTGAACCGCGTAAGAGAAAAGGGGGTGAGATCAAAAGGAATAGGATGATTGTTACCGAAGTGAGTAACTATTTCCCCTAATACGCTGGCGAATTTAAAACCGTGACCACTTAATCC
>NZ_JBFUHK010000074.1:0-15762 GCF_056402435.1 Rahnella sp. P4_A8
GACAGGCTGACGCCCAGTTGCAGGCCCAGACCGGCCTGCTGTTCGGCGGCGTTATCAATCAGATACTGCATCTGCGCGAGGTCTGACCCTGTGCCGCCGACGTAGCGCTGTCCGGTCTGACTGAGCACGGCGTTATCGACATAACGGGTATCGAAGGCGGCATCGCCGAGGAATTTGTAGTCATAGTCCGGCGTCAGCTTCAGCCGGTCCATAAAGTAGGCCGAGCCGAGGAACTTGCTCTCGTCGGTATAGACCGGTGCCGTTTCAATGCGCGGGTTGGACGGCGTGCCAGGCTGAACCGCAGGATGGACAACCTGACCTGCCACCGGCGTTGCAGAAAAGGCCGCAGAGGTCAGGCCGGTACCACCCGGGGTGGCCTGTTTGCCCACGGCAGATATCGCAGACGTCGGTCGCGCAAGGTAATCGTTCAGCGCATTGAACAGTGACGGATCGGTTTTACCGATCCCGCCAAGTTGCGGGTTGGTGGTGATCAGATACGGGCTGGAAGGATCCTGACTCGCCACAAACAAACCGTTATTGCCGGTCGGCAGCGGGTAATCCGTCAGTGCAGCGCCCTGATTGCCGATTTGCTTTAACGCATCGGTGACGGAATTGTTCCACTGTACCGAGCCGACGGTCAGGTTTTGTGCGGATGCCAGTTGTTTACTTTGCGAACCGCTGACCTGTTGCAGGCCCGACGTGCCGTTCAGAGACGGGGCGCTTATCGCATGGGATAAACCGCCTGCGTTAGCGGAGGTCGTGGTATTGCTGATGTTATTGCTGAAACTGGCGTTAACTGCCCCACCGGCCTGAATAACTGAGCGGAGGCCTTCGCCGGTGCTGAGGGTTTCGTAAGTTGCGCCGTTCGCTAACTGATAGGTAACTTTAGTATTGGTATCGGCATCAACGTAATAGCAGTTGCCACAGTCAGGGTCAAAGTAAGCTAAGCCGTGGAGTTTATCGAAGCTCTCAGTGGCTGTAACGCCCGTATATTTATAGGTCAGATATTCATTTTGGACGCCATTCTCATAAGACTGATTATTCAAAGAACTGCCGGACAGGGTGATGTTTCCCCCTGCCAAAATATTGCTGGCGATATTATCTACATTACTGGCTGCAATATTTAAATCGCGGTTTGAAGCAATACGCCCCGCGCCTCCTGAGGCGGTAGCATTAACGGTTGAGGTACTGACCAGATATTTCTTTTCTGCAGCCGTCGCTTTCGGCGCAAGGTAAAAATGGTCATCAACGGAACCGTTACCTTGTCCCATACTTCCGCCAGTTCTGACCGATACCGTGTAATAACCGAGGTCGCTTTCGTTGAGATCCCCTAATCTCATGGTCACGGAGCTTTGCCCCAACCATGACGGCGCATCCACCGGCGTTTGAGAGGAACCGGACACACTCAAACCGTCCCGCTGATTCAGCAGATGGCCGGTATTGATGGTGATATCGCCGTTGGTGGTTTCGATATCCCCCGACGTGTTGACCACTTCACTGTTGGCGTTGCCCGCCGCGTCCCGCTGCAGCCACAGGCTGTTGCCTGCCAGAATATCGCCGTAGTTATTGTGAATACTGTCGGCCAGCAACTGCATGTTGTTACCGGCGTACAGCAGTGCGCTGTTGGCAAGCGGCCCGGCTGCGGACATCACCACGTTGCCCGCCCCGCCGACAAAGCCGCTGTTGTTAAGCACGCCACGGCTGGCCAGGCGGATATCCCCGCCGGACTGTACGCTGCCGCTGCCGTTGAGCTGGATGTTGCTGGCGTCCACGCCCACCGTACCGCCGCCACCGCGCAACTGACCGCTGTTGGTAAAGTTGCCCGTGGAACTGAGCTGGATGCCGTTGCCCTGCAAGGTGCCGAGCACGTTCAGGTCGCCCTGCGTGCTGAGGTTGAGGTTCTGCCCCGCTGCCAGCGTGCCGGTCTGGGTGAAGCCCGAACCGAGTTGCAGCGTCATATCCCCCAGCGCCAGCAGGCTGCCCGCCTGATTCAGCACCGGTGTCACCATCGTCAGGTTGCCTGCGCTGTAAAGTCTGCCGCCCGCCTGGTTGTCGGCGTTCTGAACGTTAAGCCCCAGTGACTGGCTGCCCAATACTGTGCCGGTGTTATGCAGTTCGTTACCGGTAAGCGTCAGCCGGTCGCCCTGAAGCTGGCCCTGATTGGTCATCTGCGTGACGTTCAGTGCGCTGTCGCCCTGTCCGGTCAGCGTACCGCTGTTGTTGAGCGTGCCGCCGGTCATGGTGAGGCCCTGTGCCTGCAGCGTGCCGCTGTTGGTCAGCACCGGTGCAGACACTGTCAGCCTGCCGCCGGTCAGTAAGGTGCCCTGGTTGTTGAGATTACCGGTGAGGGTCAGATGAGTGACGCCGTCGCCCTGCATCTGGCCCTGATTGAGCAGCGTCTGTGCGCCCAAATCTAACGTCCCCTGACTGCGTACGGTGCCGCCGCTCAGGTTGGTGATGCCGTTTTGTACCGTACCCTGCAGGCTTTGCTGGCCCTGTAACTGCCCGGTGTTGCTAATACTGTTGGTGGTGAGCGTCAGGTTACCGGCCTGAAGAGTGCCGCTGTTAGCAATATTCCCGGCGTTCAGCGTGGCGGTGCCGCCGCTGAGTAATGTGCCGCCCTGCTGAACCTGAAGTTGCCCGCTGAGCGTGGCCGCAAGCGCGCTGACACCGCTGATGCCGCCGCTGCTGGTCAGCGCACCGCCGGTCAGGGTGAGATTATCCGCCGACCAGTTCCCCTGATTATTCAGGTTCGCCGCCTGCAAAATAGCCAGACCGGTTGAGATGATTTTGCCCTGTGCCTGCGTGTTGAGCGCACCGGTAAGAGTAAGCTCCGCGCGCGAGGCGGTCTGGATCGCGCCGTTAAGATCTAACTGACCGGCGTGTACATCGGCGCTGTCGGCCTGCCAGTTGCCGTTGTTGGTGACGTGCGCGGCGGTGACGGTGAGTGCGCCCTGCGTCAGCATCTTGCCGGACGTGGCGTTGGTTAAATCCTGCTGCAACTGCGCCGTCAGGCCCTTCAGGCCAATCAGGTTGCCGCTGTTGTCTGCGGAACCGGCGGTAACGGCCAGCACGTCGCCCTGGATTTGCCCCTGATTGGTCAGATGGTTAGCCGTCACCGTGGCGGTTTTATCGCTGAGCAACTGACCACTGTTTTCCAGCGTGGCGGCGTTCACCGTGACATCACCGGATGAGAGCAGGCTGCCGCTGTTGGTGAGATCCCCCTGCATCTGCGCGTTCAGGCCATTCGTGCCTAATGCCGTGCCGCCGTTGGTCAGGCTGTTACCGGTCAGAGTAAGCTGGCTGCCCTGTAAACGTCCCTGATTCTGGGTATCGCCTGCCTGCACACCCAGCGTGCCGCCGGACAATACCTGCCCCTGCGTACCGTTGGTTAACGTACTGGCGGTGAGCGTGGTGCCGCCGTTGCCCTGCATCAGCCCGTTGTTGCTGATACCCGTGGCATTCACGCCGACGGTTTGTGCCAGAAGCTGGCCGCTGTTGGTCACAACCGGTGCCGTCACGGTCAGACCATTACCCGCCGATATCACGCCGGTGCCCTGATTGGTCAGACTGCCGGTGACATTCACGCCGACGTTACCGCCCGACACGTTGCCCTGATTGACCAGCGTCTGGCCTTCCAGCGTCATCTGGTTCTGCGCAGACAGGCTGCCTTGCTGCTGCAACGTACCGGCTTTCACATGCAGGCCGTCGTCGGCGGTGATGGCACCGCTGTTGGTCAGCGAGCTGGCCGTGATATCCACATTGTCCGCACCCAGCGCCGCGCCGTTGGTCAGCGTACCGGCCTGAACTGTCAGCGTGCCCGGTGTCACCAGTTTCCCGGCCAGATCGGCTTTTTCAGACGCACTGATCCCCAGCGCGTTTTTACCCTGCGTCTGCGAGCCGTTGCCGGTGGTGAGCTGTTGCGTGGTCAGCGCCGCGTTACCATCTGCGGAGAGAAAACCCTTTAAGTTCGCGGTATCCGCACTGAGGTTCACATCGCCCTGGCTGGACTGTACCGATCCGGCGCGGGTGGTCAGCGCGGTGGCGTTAAGTGTTGCACCCTGCGTGCCGGTCAGCGTGCCGCCCAGATCTGCCTGGGCGGTGTTGAGCGTCAGCTGACCATCGGCCAGTAAGGTTGCCGCATCACCGTTGGTCACGCCGTCCCGCGCGTTCAGTATGATGTCGCCGCGGGTGCCGGTCAGCCCCTGATTGTTGAACTGACTGAGGGTCAGCGTCTGGTCACCGCCGGACTGCGCCGTGCCGTTGTTATTGAAGGTGTCGCCGTCAAGCTGCTGCGTGCCGAGGGATTGCAGCAGGCCGTTACTGGTCAGGGTGCCGAAGCTGAACTGCCCGTTGCGGTTGGCGGCCAGCGTGCCGCCGTTGCTGAAATCGTGTGCGGTAAAGTTCAGGTCACGTCCGGCAATCAGGCTGCCGGACCACTGCCCGCCGCTGGCAACCGTGGCCTGCACGTCATTTTGTGCCGAGGTTTTACCACCCTGTGCGGCATTAAGCCGGTCAGCGTTAATCGAAAGAKTATTGCCCGCGCTGATGGTACCGTCGAGCTGCTGCTGGCGGGCGGATAACTGCATATCTCCCGTGGAGGCCAGTGAACCGGTGCCGGTCACCTGCAATGTGCCGCCACCGGCTTYCAGCGTGTTGCCGTCGAGCGCACCGGCCASCGTGGCGCTGCCGGTTGCCGTCAGGGATAAATCTTTATCGCTGTGAACGGAACCCAGCGCCCCGACGGACAGATCCGTAGCGTTCAGGCCCACGTTGCCGGAGGTCGACAACTGGCCGCCAAGCGCCTGCTGCGCAGCATTGAGCTGAATATCGCCAAGGCTGGTGATCAGCGAGTGTTGCCCGGCGCTCAGGGAATTACTGTTGAGCGTCAGGCCATTTTTGCCGGTCAGTGTGCCGTCGACAATCATCTGACCGCCGCCGATGTTCAGCCGGTCACCGGCAAACAGCGAGCCTTGTTCACCGACCGTCATCTGGTCAGCAACCTGCAACCCCAGCCCCTGCTGCGAGCCGATCAGCCCCTGATTGCTGAGGGTATTGGCAGTGATATCTTGCGCGCCGCCGGACTGCATTTTGCCGCTGTTGTTCAGGGCCGTGGCGTTCAGGGTCTGTGTGCCCTGCGCCTGTATCAGGCCGCCGTTGGTCAGTTTTTGCGTGGTGAGCTGCGTGTTGCCGCTGGCGGCCAGCGTGCCATTGTTGGTCATGTCGCCCGCACTGACGCCCAGATTACCGCCCGCCGTCAGGCTGCCATTCCACACACCGTTATTGCCCGCATTGGCCTGCACATTCCCGACGGCGTAAAGCTTAGCGCTGCTGGCCGAACTCAGTGAGCCGCTGCTGAGCTGCAGGTTTTGTCCGGCGCGGACGTTACCGCCGAGTACCGCACTGCCCTGCACGCCGATATCCGCATCGGTACCGGACTGAATTTGCGACCCTGCGAGGGTGGAAAGTTGCCCGAAACGCCCGGTCAGTTGATTGTCACTCGACAGCAATCCGCCAAGCTGAGTCTCTCCGGCAGTAAGGGTCAGGGCACCGCTGGCCTGTACCACCCCGCTGTTATCCAGCGTTGTCGCCTGAAGATCTTGCGTCCCCTGTGCCTGCAGCGTGCCGGTATTGGTCAGCCGCTGCGTGGTGATACGGGCGTTTCCGTTTGCGGCAATCAGCCCGTTATTGGTCAGATCTCCGGCGTTAAGTTGGAGATCTTTCCCCGCCGTCAGCTTGCCCTGCCACTGGCTGCCATTACCGGCAGTAGCATGAATATTGCCTGCCGCAGACACCTGCGCGGTATTGCCTGAATTGAGCTGGTCAGCGGCCAGGGTCATATTGCCGCCGCTGGTCACCTGGCTCCCCTGAACGGCCAGTTGCCCCTGGCTGTTGAGCGCCATATCGCCGCCCGATTGCTGGGTGCCGTTAAGGGCGATGGCCTGCGCATTCGCCGTCAGCTTGCCGGTGGAAGTCGCATTACTTAGCGTCAGCTTGCCGCTGGCATCAATCTGCATATCGCCRACCGAGGCGTTCAGGTTGCCGAGGTTGACCCCGACGCCCTTGTCGCTGGAAACCAGATGAATGCGGTTGGCGTACATRCCGCCGAGTGCGCCGGTGTCAATCGCCACCGCCGGTACGCCTGCGCCGGATATCGGCGTGGCATTGCCCTGCGCATCGACACGGTTGGCACCCAGGGTGACGTTCAGGTCTCTGGCGTACAGCCCGGCGTTAATCTGCGCGGCGCGGGAAATCAGTGAAAAAGAATCGCTCGTGCGGGCATCCAGCCCCTGACCTTCAACGGTGATCGCGCCCTGCGTGACSTCGAGGGATTGCAGCGAGCCGTCCGCATTCAGCACCGGCCTGCCGGTGGTCAGCGTGGCGTTAGGGGTGTTGAGGAAGCCGCAGCCGTTACAGGTGATGCCGTARGGGTTGGCGACCATGACGTTYGCGGCTTTACCGGCGACTTCCATGTAGCCGTTAAGCTGYGAAGGGTTCGACGACACCACTTCGTTAATGATGCCCTTCGCTTCCTGACCTGCCGTAAGATTGGGGTTGTTCTGKATCAGCCCGCCCARCTGAGTCTGGGTCAGTTTGCCGGTGGCGTTGTTGAGAATGAGGCCCTGCTGGCCGACGTTGAAATCGTTRTATTTRTTATGCGAAATCCCGGCCTGATTCGGGGTGGCGATGTTCACCACCGGCACGCCGTTACCCGCCTGATCGGTGCGGGTGTTGCCTTCGGCTACCGTGATACCCGCCGCAAATGCRGGCATCACCGGTTGCCAGACCAKCCAGCCCATCAGCCCGTAGGCCAGCGCTTTACGCCATAACGCGACCGGTTGCTCTGTGATCGATTTCATCGCCGAATTCCTTCTCTCTTATGYAGAGGTACAACGCTAAAGTGCAAARCCGATGCGGTAGTAGACCGTGACGCGATCCGGTGCCAGTGAGTCCGGATAGCTCAGCGGCCAGCCGACRGTAAACTGGCTGGAGAAATGTGCGTTACTGCTCGATAAACCCACCGCCCCGCCCCATAAGGTGCCGGACGCATTGGTGTCGTGATTGCTGCGTTGCAGGTAGCCGCCGTCAAGCGCCGTCACGGCGCTGATCTGGCCGAGCCCCGGCATGGCGAACAGTTGAGTGTCCAGCTCATTACGCCAATAGCCGCCGTTGTCGCCGGAGAGGTATTGCTCTTTGAACCCCCGCACCGAGCTTTCGCCACCAATCGTCAGGCGTTCGCTGCCGTAAAGACGGTCATCGCCCCACTGACCGTAGGCGCTGGTCAGCCAGGTAATGCGTTGGGTGACAGGCCGGTAATAGCTGGTGGACAGCGTCCATTTGGAGAACTCCGCGCGCGGGGCATCCGGATTTTTATCTTCATCGCTTTCGCCGCCAAACCACGGCACACCACGGCTGAACGCCGGGTTAAGCGTGGCGTATCCGCCCCAGAGTTTCTGGCTGTGATTAATGCCTGCGGTCCAGTTGGTCAGGCTGCGGGTGCTGCTTTCCAGCGGGGCRTCGTTGAGATAATTTCGGTTGAGGCGGTGCGTCAGCCCGAGGCTGGCGGCGGTTTTCATGTCGCCGTTGCGAAACAGYACGCGGGAAAGCGTGAAGCGGTGCGCCTGGCTGTCGCCGGTGGAGCGCCACAGATAGCCCTGCGATTCAATGGTGCTCAGGTAGTCGCTGTAGCTGTAGTTGTAATCGAACAGCCAGTAGCCGTAAGGCAGATTAACGCCCGCCTGCACGCTTTTCGCGTCATGGTCGCTTGCGCCGTCGCTGCTGCGTGACGCRCTGACAAACCACTGATCCGCCAGCCCGAGCAGGTTATTGCCGGTCAGCGARCCKCTGACCTGTCCGGTGCCGGTGCTTTTCTGCCCTGAGTTATCAAAACCGGCGCTGGCCTGCAGGGGAAACTCAGGCTTTGAGGTGAGGTTGACGATGGAGTATCCCGGCTGGCTGCCGGGCTGGATTTCAATCTGCACCGGCGTTTTGCGCAGCCGGTTAATCTGCTCCATCCCCTGTTCGATATCACGCAAATTAAGGATGTTGCCGGTCAGCCCCGGAAACGCCATCGCCAGCATTGCGCCGCGCTGGTTTTCCATTTTGATGGCTTCCAGCTTGCCTTCCATCACCGTGAGTTGCAGCGTGCCGGAAGACAAATCCTGTTCGGTGAGAAATGCGCGGCTGGTGATATAGCCCTGGCCGATATACCAGTCAGAGACCTGTTTCACCAGGGCATTAATCTGGCCAATGCCGAGGCACTGTTGCAGATAGGGTTGGGTGAGTTTTTGCTGTATTCGCGCGGGCATATGGTCTGCGCCGCTGAGGGTAACTTCGTGAATATCGAAGCACGGGCCGCCGGAGTGTAAGGGAGTTTGCGGAGCGGGGGCGACTGACGTGCTGCGCTCCAGTTCCTGACGCTGCTGCTGGTTCTGCTGCAGAAGTTGCCGCTGCTGCTGTTCGATACTGTCGCGGTCAGCGGGGCTGAGCGGCGCGGCCTGCGCGGTGAGGGAAAACATTCCGGTAAGTACCAGCAGGCAGGAAACTCGCCACCGCAGGGAAAGACACGCGCACGCCGAAACAGTGCGGGCTAATGGTGTAAGAAAGCTTATGATTTCCATATCCGGTGTTTTCTATGGCCAGAACCGCTTGCCTGTACGCCTCAAAAACACAGCATCAGAAGTGGCTATGGCATTGATTTAAGATTAAACATTCGGTTTCTATCGGCAGGAATAAGACTTACTTTAGGTTTTTTTTAAGTTTATAAAAAAAATTCTGCAAGAAGCATAGCGCGAAACATAAGAAATCATGGTTTATAGGGGTATTCATCCGGTTACCCCTGCCTGCGCCGTTTGTGGCTTTCAGGGATATTTTCTTCTGGCTTACAAGCAGGATACAGGGAATATAATTGAGAGGCTTAATAGCCATCCGCTTATTTAAAATTCAGTGCAAGATGCTGGCAAAAATAACCCATAAAAAAAGCCAGAGGATTTCTCCTCCGGCTTTTCTGCATAATTTCCCGGGGGAAATTACAGACCGTACACCAGGTTTACAGACGTCACGGTGTCGGTTTTATCCGGCGCACTGGCTGGTGGTTTGGTGTTATAGGTTACGTCATACGCCACTTTCAACGAGAAGTGGGAGTTGATCGCAACGGTCAGCGCGGTTTCTGAGTTCAGCGTAGTTTCGTCGTTCGCTAATACAGAAACACCCTGCGTGAAGCGCGCAGTGTCGCTGATCTGGTAACCGTAAGTGCCTGAAGCGTAAGCCAGCGCACGGGTGGTGTTACCGCCCTGTTCAAATTCATCATGACGAACACCAGGACCTGCTTCCAGGTTCAGCGTATGAACCGGGCCGCTCCAGATCTGACGACCATAACCGACAGCGCCCACAGTCCGCGAACGGTAACCGTTATAACGGTCGCTCAGCCAGCTCCCCTGACCGAAAATATAGTTCGCGTTGTCAAGGTTATAACGCGTACGGGCACCGGCCTGATACTTCTCGGATGAACGCACACCGGAAGAAGAGGTGTTACGCGCAGAACCCCACAGGCTGTTAGCCGTGTTGGTATCAAACCAGGTCATGGTGGTATCAGCATTCAGCGTGGAGTTGCTGGTGTTACCGGTTTGCGCACTGTAACCCGCCTGAATATTGCCCTCGAACGGCTTTTTCGCCTGAGCCGGATCATCTAACGCGGTGAAGATGGTGGTGTCTGCAAGGCTTGAAATACTGAACAGCGCTGCACCGCAGACTACGGCACAAGCTGGTAAACGACGTACAACCCGAAAAAACATTTTGTTTCCCCAATAAGACTTAAGGCAAATAACGAGACTGGAACCACACGATTTATGCCATTAATTAGGATCCGTTAATCAAGCCTGGCAACTCCATTTCGATGGCATATGCATACAAATATTTCTACCGCAACAAATATAACGCACTCAGCCCGGAATATCTTAATAAAGCGGCTTTTTTGGATAGTTCCGAGTGACATATATTTCCGGCAATAGAAACATACAAAATCATTACCCTTTCTTGCATTGATTTCTTATTTCAATGAGGAATGGAAATGGTTCATTACGCGCCACACTTTACGTCTCCCGCCACTTTGGTTCGAAATATTGCGAGCCGGCAGCGTACAGATTTCCGCCTAACTCGTCGCTGAATCTTGTCCTTTTGAGCGATGCGGGGTAGTTTTGTCCTGATAACGTCTTATTTTTGCCTCGGGTTCCTCGAAGGCAGCCTTCAGGAGGAGTGGTCATGGCTTTACAACAAGAGATTATTCAGGCTCTGCACGTCAAACCCCACATCGATGCCGCACAGGAAGTTCGTGTCAGCGTCGATTTTCTCAAAAGTTATCTGCTGGCCCACCCGTTCATCAAGACACTGGTTCTGGGTATCAGCGGCGGGCAAGATTCTACTCTTACCGGCAAACTTTGCCAAACAGCAATTAGCGAATTACGCGCACAAACAAATGATAGCGCTTACCAGTTCATTGCGGTGCGCTTGCCATATGGCGTGCAAGCTGATGAATCGGACTGCCAGGATGCCATTGCGTTCATCCAGCCAGATCAGGTTCTGACCGTTAATATCAAGAATGCCGTCCTGGCAAGCGAAGCGACCTTACGTGAAATCGGTATCGAACTGAGCGATTTCATTAAAGGCAACGAAAAGGCCCGCGAACGCATGAAAGCGCAGTACAGCATCGCCGGGATGAAAAAAGGCGTGGTGGTCGGGACTGATCATGCTGCCGAAGCCGTGACCGGTTTCTTCACTAAATACGGTGATGGCGGCACGGACATTAACCCGATTTTCCGTCTGAACAAGCGTCAGGGAAAAGCCCTGCTCAAAGAATTGGGTTGCCCGGAACATCTCTATACGAAAGCCCCGACCGCTGACCTTGAAGATAACCGCCCTGCCTTGCCAGATGAAGCTGCGCTCGGCGTGACTTACGAACTGATCGACGACTATCTGGAAGGCAAGAAGATCGACGATAAATATGCCACCGTCATTGAGGGCTGGTACCTGCGCACTGAACATAAACGTCAGCCGCCGGTCACGGTGTTTGATGATTTTTGGAAGAAAAAATAAGTCTTTCGTCACCGCTTAGATCACGGGCACCTGCGGGTGTCCGTTTTTATTCACAGCGCCCGCCGCTCTGATTATCACAAGCTTCTTTCCATTCATTAACGAAATCATTACCCTTAGCGTCCTTTCGGATGACTGACAGTGATGTTTTCAATGCAAAAATTCCTTTTCCTGCTGCTGAGCATGGTGCTGCTTGGCCCTTTAGGTATTGATTTGTACCTGCCCGCCATTCCCGCCATCGCGCTCGGTTTACAGAGCACCGAGGCGGTCATTCAGTCCTCGATTTCCTTATTTATTCTGGTGATGGGGCTGGGACAACTGGTGGCCGGTCCGCTGGTGGATAAATTTGGTCGTCGCCCGATCGCCATTATCGGCGTCATGGTGTATCTGGCAGGGGCGATAGTTGCTGCGACCTCCGTAACACCGTGGATGTTTTTATTATCCCGCGTCATTCAGGGACTGGCAGTGTGCTGCACTTCCGTAGTGATTTTCAGCGGCGTACGCGACCGGATGAGTGGCAACGATGCCGCCCGTGCGTATGGTTTCCTCAATGGCACGCTGAATATCATTCCGGCACTGGCACCGCTGATCGGCGGCCTGATCGCGCAATATTATGGCTGGCGTGCGCCGTTCTGGGCATTAACCGGTTATACACTGGCTGTCTTACTGCTGGTTATATTCAAACTGCCTGAGACTCGCCCTGCTGATACGCAGACCAACACCGGCCTGCCATTCCGTCAGTACGCCCGCATTTTATTCAATGCGCGCTTCATTACTTTTGCTCTGGTGAATGCAGGTGCAATGGGTATGGCGCTGACCTATGTCTCGCTGGCGCCGACCGTTTTGATGAACACTGCCGGGCTGACGCCACTGCAGTTTTCACTGGTATTCGGCGCAAACGGATTCTGGATCATGGGGATGAGCTTTATCGCCAACCGGATTATCCGCAAAGTGGGGCGTCCGGTATGTCTGAAAACAGGCGGCATCCTGATGTTTATTGGCTGTCTCGGGCTAATCGCTGGGATCACGCTGGTTCCGCCTGCGGAACAAACAGCAACCTGGCTGTATATGGTGCCAGTCGCCAGCGCCTGTGCCGGTCTGGCTTTCCTGATGGGCCCGGCCACCAGTTATGCGCTGGAACCGTTCTCCGGTGAAGCAGGCGTGGCTTCGGCACTGGCAGGTTCGGTGCAAATGGCGGGCGGTGCACTACTTGGTTTTATCGCGATGGCATTACCGTTGCAGCCTAAGCTGAGTCTGTCGCTGGTGATGCTGGCAGGGGGATGTCTGGCGATGCTGGCTCGACGCGCCAGCAAAAAATCGACGGGTCAGCTGACCCGCCTGGGACAGTAATACGTTTTTTAACCGATTGTCGACACCGGTACGCGGGGTGCCAGCGCACTCAGCAGTTCGTAACCCAGCGTACCGGCCGCTGTTGCCACGTCATCCACCGGTAAATTATTCCCCCACAACTCAACCGGCGCACCCATCTGCGCCTGCGGGCATGGCGTTAAATCCACAGCCAGCATATCCATTGAAACCGTGCCCGTCGTCGTCGTTCGCACACCGTCTACCCAAACCGGTGTACCGGAAGGCGCATGGCGCGGATATCCGTCCGCATAGCCACAGGCCACCACGCCGATACGCTGAGGACGAGTTACACTGTAACGCCCGCCGTAACCCACGCGCGCACCGGCGTTAAGTTCCTGTACGGCAATCAGCTCGCTTTTAAGCGTCATGACCGGTTGCAGACCGGTATGCGCAATATCTTTCCACTCACCGCTTGGCGACGCGCCATAGATAATAATTCCCGGACGGATCCAGTCATGATGTGTATGCGGATGCCACAGCGTCGCAGCGGAATTGGCCAGACATCGCGGGCCGCGAATGTTTTGCCCGGCGAGGTTAATCACACTCATCTGCGCATCGACACCTTCCACACTGTCAGCGGTGGCGAAATGGCTCATCAGCGTGATTTCCCCCACCTGCTTCAGCTCGCGTAACTGCTGCCAGACAGCACCGGCGCGCTCAGGCGCAAAACCCAGGCGGTTCATGCCACTGTTTACTTTCAGGTAGATACTGACCGGCAGGCTGATGCTGGCCTGCGCAAGGGCTTTTATCTGCCATTCGCTGTGTACGGCCGTGGTCAGGCGATATTGATCAACAATAGCCAGATCCTCTGCGGTAAAAAAACCTTCAAGCAGTAATATCGGTCCCTGCCAGCCGGACTCACGCAGTAAAATCGCCTCATTGAAATCGAGTAAAGCGAAACCGTCAGTGGCGGATAAACTGCGCCAGATACGGGATATACCGTGGCCGTAGCCGTTGGCTTTCACCACCGTCCAGACTTTACTGTTGGCGGCAAAACCGCGAATGATGTTCAGGTTTTGAGTTAACGCAGACTGAGACAATGTGGCTGAAATCGGGCGAGGCATACCAGCTCCGGCAATAAGCAAAGTAAAAACCATGCGGTATCAAACCCCGCATGGGATCGGATTACAGCAGGTTCAGCCTACCGGATGCATTTTGTGCGGGCCAGCCGGACGGGCAATGAAATCCGGGCTGTAACGCTCAACCGAGAGATCATCGGATGGGATCGCAGGCGTCACGCCGGACATAATGTCCGAGAGCAACTGCCCGGAGCCGCAGGCCATCGTCCAGCCCAGCGTGCCGTGGCCGGTATTGAGATACAAATTCTTAATGCGCGTACGCCCGACAATCGGCGTGCCATCCGGCGTCATCGGACGCAACCCCGTCCAGAACGTGGCCTGTTCGACGTTGCCGCCGTTCGGATAGAGATCTTTGACCACCATCTCCAGCGTTTCGCGGCGCGCCTGCGCCAGCTTCAGGTTGAAGCCGACAATCTCCGCCATACCGCCGACGCGGATGCGGTCATCAAAACGGGTGATAGCAATTTTATAGGTTTCATCCAGTACGGTAGACACCGGCGCAGAAGCCGGATCAGTAATCGGAATCGTCAGGGAATAGCCTTTCAGCGGATAAACCGGAATAGAGACCAGATCACGCAGCAACGCGGTGGAATACGATCCGAATGCCACCACGTATGCATCCGCCCTGACGAACTCATTGCCACACTGCACGCCAGTGATTTCGCCATTTTCAATATGCAGCTTATCCACCGTGCGGTTAAATTCGAAGATAACTCCCGCCTGACGCGCCATGTCTGCCAGCTTGCGGGTAAACATCTGGCAGTCGCCGGTTTCATCATTGGGTAAACGCAGGCCGCCGGTCAGTTTGTGCGCAACCTGAGCCAGCGCCGGTTCTGCAGTCGCCAGCTGGCTGGATTCGAGCAACTGATACGGCACACCGGCGTCTTCCAGCACCRCAATATCTTTGGCTGCGCTTTCAAACTGCTGCGCGGTGCGGAAAAGCTGCAACGTGCCACCCTGCCGACCCTCGTACTGAATGCCGGTATCTTCGCGTAACGCTTTCATGCAGTCACGGCTGTATTCCGCCAGACGCACCATGCGGCTTTTGTTGGTCTGATAGTGGTCCATGTTGCAGTTACGCAGCATTTGCCACATCCATTTAAGCTGGAACTGTGTTCCGTCGAGGCGAATCGCCAGAGGCGCGTGCTTCTGGAACATCCATTTGACGGCTTTGACCGGAACCCCCGGAGCCGCCCACGGCGCAGCATAGCCCGGTGAGATCTGTCCTGCATTACCCGCACTGGTTTCTTCTGCCGGGCCGGACTGGCGGTCAATAACCGTCACCTGATGACCCGCTTTAGCCAGATACCATGCACTGGCGACACCGACCACACCACTGCCTAAAATCACCACACGCATATCGACTCCACTCCACGACAAAACAAAGCATAATATTCTGATGACAGGAAATTAACCTGACTGAGAAAAATCACCAACACAGGCACTCACAACCGTGAGGTCTTTCACATTTATTTATCGTTCATGACAGCATTTATTTCAATAGCCAGAAATAAATAACGATATTCCGCAACATTCCGGCCATGCGGCAAGAAATTTATGGCGTAATGACAGCATTGATTGCATTGATGTCACAAGACTCCCGACGCTTCAGGGTCAGTTTTGTTGCAGGTTTTTATTCTTGTGTACAAGCCGTGCATCAGCACAAAACACCACAAACAAACAGGCATGTGATATTCCCTCACGCTGCGCAGAGAATTGACGTTCAGGTTGAACGGGGATTTATAAAACGAGGCAAAGCAGAGGTGGCTGCGTAAAACATTAAGGCCACTATTCATAGTGGCCTTATATTGCGGGAATTTACCGGCGTAACAGAAAAAATCAGGCAGACGTCGTTTCCAGTCTCATCAGAGAGACAGGTTTAAACAGGCCCGTCTGCCCTTCCAGTTGTACGCAACTTTCGCGGCGAATTTCTTCCGGGGAACTCGATTTCACCCTGAACGCGGTAATTTTGCCGGTAACGCCCGTTTCGGCATCCATTACACGAACGCCCTGGCCGATACGATTTCTATATCTATCATAAGTAAAGGTATTTACCATTTTCTTGACCTCCTAAAGCATCAATAACAAACAATAGCGGGTTAATGCTATACCCGTAAAAATTAAGTTTCAATATATAAACCCTGCTAAGTATCAGGTTAAATTTCATACCCTGTCCCGCCACGTTGCCATTTTAAAAATGTGACTCATATCGCAACGACGCAATTAC
>NZ_JBFUHK010000075.1:0-15240 GCF_056402435.1 Rahnella sp. P4_A8
GTCCTTATCAAGTTAATTATCACGTTTATCTCTGCCAGTGATTTTATCAATCACTTTTGACAGAAAATAGAGGAACACCAGCCATACTCCGATACTGACAAACTTCATCGGCCAGGGTTCGACAAACATAATGCAAAGTATTGGGCCAAAAATAACTAACGGGGCAAATGCAAAGCCAAACGAATGATAGACTATAAAAGCCACCATGTTTTTTACTTTGATAATCAGAAAATTAATAAATTCCAATAAGCGGCTATTGGTTGACATTTATTTTACGCCTCATTGTTTCCCTGAATGCATGATCCCTACATATGACCTTGATAGATATAATGCCAATGGGAATAGGAACCGCCATATCATGTCCTTATCAAGTTAATTATCACGTTTATCTCTGCCAGTGATTTTATCAATCGCCTTAGACAGAAAATAGAGAAACACCAGCCATACTCCGATGCTGACAAACTTCACCGGCCAGGGTTCGATAAACATAATGCAAAGTATTGAGCCAATAACGATCAGTGGGCCAATAAGTGCTTCGAGACTATGACTTATTGTGAAGGTAATTATCTTATAAGCGATGTAGAGCAGGGACCGGATAAATTGTATAAATGGGTTATTATGCGGCATTGAGTTTCCTCCTCACCGTGTCCATTATCTTTCTGAATGCGGATTCCCCCTGTGTCACCCTGACATGTATCGCATCGACAAAGGGTTGTACTGAAGGCTTAAACAAAAAATATAGAAGGTCGTAATCCCTCGGTCTGAGGAGTTTATAGACTTCAGGATCCTCAGTTTCAAGAGCTTCTGATGTTCGTATTGAACGCTCTGTCATGCCTCCTATTAGCAAAACGCCGGTTAATGCAGATATCGGCTGATAGCGAAAACTGGCAGAGATGAAAGAGACTCGTTCTAATACTGAGGCAGTTATCAGCGCAATTATTATGTTGGTTCCCATTCGTCCAATGAATGAAGTAAAAACCGCCCTGTAAATTTTGTCTTGCTCAGTTTCTGAAACATATTTATTAAACTCGGTAAAAACCAGCTTAACGGCTTCAGAGATATGGTGATGATTCAGAATATCGTTTCTGATGGCATCCGCCATACGTATTCGCATCGTTTCATGTATGTAACGTGAACCGGTATCAAATATCCCATACACCATGTATCCAAAATCAACCGGAACGGTCAGTGCACCGTTTATCAGGCCATATACAGAATCAGGGGAAAGAATAATCCCGGCAATGCGCGTTGCAATATCACCAATGTCAGCCATGTCATCCCTTAGCCATTAATAATTCCCGCGCAAATTGTAGGGCATTAATAACTCAGCAACCAGACTCTTTATTGTATATATCTGCCGCGCAGTACCTCCGGGATCACAGATTGATCATTAACACAAAACCTTAACTCTGCTCCGATACCAGCACCGCCATGGTGTCCGGTTCCAGCGCGCGAAAGATATGTTCGACGTCGGCAGGATAGGAAATGTAATCTCCGGCATTCAGTTCCACCGGTGAGTCAACCAGGCCGACGAGGGCGCGTCCCTGGGTGATGATGATGTGCTCGACCGAGCCCTGCGGATGCGGGCTGGAGATACGGTCAGCGCCCGGTTGCGTGGTCAGCAGATAAATATCCCGGCGCGCAGCGGGCGGACAGGTCGCGAGTAATACCGCTTTATAATCCGCCAGTTCCGCCACTACCGCCGGACCTTCACCCCGGCGGATCACCTGCATTTTATTCACTTCCGGCTCCATCAGTCGCGCAAAAGGAATGTTCAGCGCCACACACAGCGCCCACAGGGTTTCCAGACTCGGATTCCCGTTGCCCGCTTCAAGCTGGGAAAGCGTCGATTTGGCGATACCGGCACGGCGGGCGACTTCCGCCAGTGACAGGCCAGCCCGCTGGCGTTCACGAACCAGTCCCTTCGAAATAACGCTAATAGGTTGTGACATAACCGCCTCATGATCAGTATAACGAACGATCGTTCGACTTGAAGAACGATACAGATTCGTTCATTATAATGGATACTTGTTCGTTATGGGATGAAATTATGTCTGCGCGTTTCTTTTCACCGTTGGGGAATGATGTGCTTAAAGCCATCTTTCTGGTGTGTCTGGCCGATGGTCTGGTCGGCATTTCTTATGGCTCGCTGGCGGTCGCAGGCGGTTTCCCGCTGTGGGTGCCGCTGATGCTTTCGCTGCTGGTGCTGGCAGGGGCGTCGGAGTTTCTATTTATCGCCATCGTCGGCGGGGGTGGCAGCCCGTTTGCGGCGGCGGCGGCCGGATTGCTGGTCAATGCGCGCCATTTACCGTTCGGGATTGCGGTGAAGGATCTGGTCGGCAGCAAAGCCATGAGCTGGCTGGGTTGTCACATCATGAACGATGAAAGCGTGGTGTTTGGCATCTCGCAATCTACCCATGAAAAACGCAAAACCGCCTACTGGTTATGCGGTGCAGGTATCGCCTTATTCTGGCCGGTCAGTGTGATGGCCGGGGCGTACATCGGCCAGTTCATTCCGGATATCAAAGCCATCGGCCTTGATGCCGTGTTCCCGGCCATTTTGCTGGGGTTGATTTTCCCGGCGCTGCGCAGCCGCAGAACGCGCATACCCGCTACCTCCGGTGCGCTGATTTCGCTGGCTGCGGTGCCTTTCGTTCCGGCCGGTATGCCGGTGCTGTTTTCCCTGCTCGGATTGCTGGCGTGGAGGAACCGAAAATGACCTCACACAGCCTGATGATCGCGGGAATTGCGGTGCTCGCCGCCGGAACATTTCTGATGCGCGTGGCCGGTTACCGGCTGGGTTCACGCCTGAATTTCTCCCCTGCAACTCAGACAATGTTATCGGATGCGGCGACCACCTTATTGCTGGCGGTGGCCGCTACGTCGGCGCTGTTCGAAGGTCAGCATTTCGCCGGATACGCGCGGGTCACCGGCGTCAGCGTGGCGTTGTTTTTAGCCTGGAGAAAAGCGCCGCTGATGGTGATTATTATTGCGGCAGCAGCAGTGACGGCGCTGCTGCGCGGGTTCGGCATTCAGTAGGCAGAAACAAGAATGGCTCCCGCAGGAGCCATTTTCACACCAGTGATGAGTTACGCTACGTCTTCGTATTGCGGTACCGGATTGCGGAAGCTTTTGGTCATGCAGGCCAGATAGATAAAGCCGATTGCGCCCCAGATCAGGCCGAGCACCATCGAGCCTTCTTCCAGATTCACCCACAACGCACCAACGGTCAGCGCACCGCACAGCGGCAACAGCAAATACTGAATATGATCCACAACGGTTTTGTTGCGCTGCTCGCGGATCCAGAATTGCGAAATCACCGACAGGTTCACAAACGTGAATGCCACCAGCGCACCAAAGTTAATCAGCGCCGTGGCGGTGACCAGATCGAAATTAATCGCCAGCAAGGCAATGGCGCCGACCAGCAGCACGTTGAAAGACGGGGTGCGCCATGTCGGATGGATATAGCCGAAGAAGCGTTTCGGGAACACGCCATCACGGCCCATCACATACATCAGGCGGGAAACGCCCGCGTGCGCTGCCATACCGGAAGCCAGCACGGTGATGCTGGAGAAAATCAGCGCGCCAAACTGGAACGCCCGGCCTGCCACCTGCAGCATGATTTCCGGCTGTGAGGCGTCCGGGTCTTTAAAGCTGGAGATATCCGGGAAATAGAGTTGCAGGAAATAGGTCGCCGCAATAAAGATCACGCCACCAATTAAAGCGGTCAGGAATATCGCCCGCGGGATCACCCGTTCTGCGTCTTTGGTTTCTTCCGACAAATTACTGATGCCGTCAAAACCGGTGAAGGAGAAACACAAAATGGTCGCGCCGGTAATCATCGGYACGGTATGCGCATTTTCACCCCAGAACGGTTGGGTGCTGGCGAGCGTGCCATAGCCGGTGCCGTGATTCACGCCATAAATCACCATGCCGGTGATCACCGTGATCAGCACAATCTGCAAGACAACAACCAGCGTATTAATGTTGGCGACCGTTTTGATACTGCGCAAATTCGACAGCGTCATAAAGCTGACCAGTACGACGACAAATATCCACGACGGCACCGACGGCACCAGCGCTTCAAAATAGATTTTTGCCAGCAGAATATTGATCATTGGCGCGAATAAGTAATCAAGCAGCGACGACCAGCCGACCATAAAACCGACCACAGGATGAATGGCTTTTTGCGCGTAGGTATACGCAGAACCGGCGGAAGGATAGCGGCGCACCAGCTTGCCGTAACTCAGCGCGGTGAACAGCACGGCGATCAGCGCAAAAGCATACGCCGTCGGCACATGGCCGTCCGTCAGGCCGGAGACAATACCGAACGTATCGAACAGTGTCATGGGTTGCATATAGGCCAGACCTATCATGACAACCGGAATCAGCGTAAGGCTTTTACGTAATTCCACGCGGGAAGGGGACCCTGTGACGAGGTTATCCGACATGATGTTGATTTCCCATGACGGAGAACGCTGCATATAAAGAGTGCTGCACCATTTATGATTCCTTGCGACAAGACTGTCGGTATCTGAAAGTAAATATCTATCCGGTACTTAGCCCGGCCTCTGGTATTTGAAGGTTTGCTTAATGAAAAATGCGTAGTTCAATGAACGAAAAATGAGTCATCCCCGTTTTGCGGGGCGCATATTTTGCCTTATTAAGTATTGAATTTACAAGCCGGATAAGAATAAACACGGTCAATAAATAAAACAGGCAGTCAAAACGAGCACGTATTGTCAAAGTCGTTTGCCGGTGGTTTTGCTAATTGTTTTTATCCTGTAAAACAAAAATGAATTCCCCGTTATTGCCGTTATCAAATATCGGCAGCGCGTGGGTGAAAATAACGACTGCGGCTATTAATCAACATTCATACAACATTCCGCCGGGTCCCGCTGCCCGGATTGACTAATGGGCAAAATCTGAAAATTTAGCCTGTTGCGATGAGAGATGAATTTTCCTCGCTTTTGTGGTTAACAATTTGTGCTATAAATTTCATATAAGAAAAACCAATGTAGCCTCTTTTCCGCACAGCAAAGATTTTCGGAGTGCAACGTGTCTCTTTCTATTTCTGAATGGACGATGGCTAATGAGATTGAATGCTCGCACCTGACAGCGAGCAATTCTTCATTTCCGCGTCATACTCACGACGAATATGTCATCAGTGCCAATCTGACCGGTACGGAAGAAATCTGGCTGCACGGCAAAACCGAACTTGTGCGCGGCGGCGATATCACGATTTACAACCCGGCCACCGTTCAGTCGTCGCTGTTCGGTAACGACAAGGTCGAATTTCTCAGCGTGCATATTCCGCAGGCTTTACTGCGTCAGGTGTCGGTCGATCACAATCTGCGTTCCGATCACTGCGCGCCGGTGTTAACCGAAGGCGTGCTGAGTAATCCCGCGCTGTTTTCGGCACTGTGCCATTACAAACGCACGCTGAACGACGACGATCAGGAACAAAATTTGTTGTGGCTGCTGGGGGCATTGCTGGAAGAACCCGCCAGAGAGCAGGAACAGTCTTTGCGGCCGATTACGCTGGCGCTCGATTTTATGCGTGACCATCTGACCCGCAAAATCCATCTCGATACGCTGGCGCAAATCAGCGGACTGAGCAAGTTTCACTTTGTCCGCCTGTTCCGCCAGCACATCGGCATGCCGCCGCTGCAATACCATATGCAACTGCGTTTGCTCGAGGCCAGAAATCAGCTGCGTAAAAATAATAATGCGCTGGATGTGGCGATAGGGCTGGGCTTTTATGATCAAAGCCATTTCATCAATACGTTCCGTAAGATGATGGGGATCACTCCCCATCTTTATTCGCAGTCACTTCACGCGTCGCAGGTACTTATACCAAGATGAACTCCCGATAACCGCTGATCACCACATACAGCGCAAAGTAAGAGAAGATCGCCGCTGAGGCTACATACGAATATTTCAGCATTTTGGTGCCCAGCATTTTTCCGCCAAGGCTGCCGACGGAACAGATCACCATCGTCCAGAACACACCTGCAATAAAGAAGCCGCCCAGGAACCACGAGGCATTCGCCGTGCTTCCCTGCCCCATGCGGGAGATCAGTGCCCCGCCGACGGCGGCAAACCACAAAATAGCGGTGGGTGAAGACATCGCCAGTACGATGCCGCGACCAAAATTCCGAATAACAGAACGTGGCTGCGCGCTGTCACCGGCGCTCAGATCCTCCGCAGGCGCGAGCGCGGCGCGGATCATTTTGTAGGTAAACCACATCAGCATCAGTGAACCGCCGACCCACAGCACCCAGCGCACACTCTGGTATTGCAGCAAAATGGTCATCCCGGCCAGCGCCAGCACCGCGTAAATTAAGTCGCCGATGCAGGTGCCGATGCCCAGCCAGAATCCATGAAAATACCCCCGCTGCATCGCCAGTGTCATCATGGCGATATTAGCAATCCCAATGTCCAGACACAGCGACAGGCTGAGTAAAAATCCATTTGAAAACGGCATCATAACGGGACTCTCTTAATTAACTGGTTGTATTCAATCATGTCATTGGTTGTACCGAGGCGTGCCATCAGGATTTCGACATCTTCCGGATTAGTGTGCGGACAATGTTGCAGCATGAACGCCTGCGCACGCTCCGCATCGCCCCCCAGCAGCGCTTCGCTCATCAGGCGGGTCAGATCGGCCATTTGCGGGTAAAACAGCGCCGGATAGAAATCAAGCGTCTCCGCCGACAGCTCAATGCAACCGTGTTCGCGCAGATAGTTGAACTGGATCCAGGCCGCACCAGCATCCGGATAACTTGACGGGCCGCGGCGCAGATAGCGCAACATTTCGAGGAAATAGATCCGCGCCAGCACGGTCCGGTCGAGCTGCAAACCGGTGGCCACCTGCGGCGTGAGGCACATCAGCAAACCAAACTGATCGGCCAGCGCTTCCTGCACTATCATCGATCCCCAGCGATCAATTTTGCTGAGTTTCGGAAAGACGTTCTCGTTACGCACCAGAGAATGCCCGAGGTCGTGCCCGCGGAACCAGGCAATCAGATAGCGCTGGCACACATCACTGTCTGGCAGCATGTCTTCGGCCCAGCCCATTTTGGCGGCTTCGGTACGTGAAAACAGCTCGAACAATTGCTGATACGTATTGGCAAACACCACCGTGCGTTTGACCGGCGAATACTTCAGCCCCTCGTCTTCCGGGAAGAAATAGGCAAAATGTTTGGGATAGGTATTGGCTTCACCGGCAATGCCAAAGAGGTTGATAATTTTGTATGCGCAGCCCGGCATCGCCAGTAAATCGGCGGCGATTTCCTTTTGCAGATACAGTAAGCTTTCCGGAAACAGGCTGTCCATCACGTCGGAAACTTCCTGCAAAACCGGGGCAGGTTCACCAAACCACGACGAATAAAAACTCTGTTTGGATTTTCCCACCCAGGTGGACGTGTTACCGATGCCCAGCACCAGTTGCTGTTCCTTCAGGCCAGCAATTTGCGGTAATACCGTTTTTCCGCAACTGTCATCTGCCAGCATTTCCGCCCGTAAAAACAGTCCGCGCCGGGTATCGGGATCATCAAACAGCGGCGCTAAACGGAAACACTGAATCGACATCTCTTCACGCAGGGCATCCAGCAAACGGCTTTCACAGGCCGCTTCCAGCTGGTTGATGGCTTCGGTCAGACGCAGGCAATAATGAATCGTTTGCAAAGCTTTAGGACTTAAATTTTCCGGGGCATCCAGATCCATCATGGATACCTGATATGCCGGGGCGGCTGGCCAAAATGATGTCGTAAACATAGTTTCAAACCCTTGAGCGCAATGGAGAGAAACTACTTAAACACTCCCCTGCGGCGGGGTATTGGAAGAAATTGCGCATAAGTCTGCACGCCGGATATTGCCCCCGGCGACTACAGTTAATCTATCCCCGTTTCTTTTACCAGGTGCCTGACATCATGAGTTTCTCTCTGCGCCATTATCTGCACGTTCGTGGCCGTTTACTGATTTCTATTGTTGCTGGTCTGATTTGCTTCTTCGCGCTTCCCCCGCATCTGGGAATTTTGCAGCGGCTGATGATTGGCTGGAATGTGCTGGCATGGATGTATCTGTTTTTCCTGTGGTTTCGCATGCTTCGCACCGAAGCGAAGGATATCCCGCACATCGCTAAGACGCAGGATGAAAGCGCCAGTCTGGTGCTGACGCTGGTCACGCTCACCTGCCTGGTGAGCATTCTGGCGATCCTGATGGAACTCGGCTCGCTTAAAGCGCTGACGGGAAGCGCAAAAACCCTGCATATCTTGCTGACCGCGACTACGCTGATTGCCTCGTGGGCGCTGCTGCCGACCTCTTTCGCCATGCATTACGCCCATCATCACTATCTGCGGCAGACAAAAGACATCACGCCGATGATCTTCCCGGAAAAGCCTGAGCAGCCCGGCTACTGGGATTTTCTCTATTTCTCCTTCACCATCGCCGTCGCCTCACAAACCGCCGACGTCGCGACCGGCACCACCGATATGCGCCAGATTGCCCTGTTGCAGTCGGTCATTTCCTTTGTCTTTAATCTGGCGATTTTAGGGTTGTCCATTAACGTCGGGGCGGGATTACTGAGTTAACCCCGGGTTGAAGTAATGCGCTGTCATTGGGAGGATTTCCCGCAGAGTTCACTGTAAGTCAGAAAAGGTTTAATTTAGACTTCTATACGTCTAAAAGTTAGTGTAGGTTTTCACAATAAATTCCCATTCTGGTTACGTTTAAGGAACTCCATTTATGCGCACTCCGTTTGTAGCTGTGACTCTCCTTGCCGCCACACTGTTTTCTGCTGCCTCATTTGCCGGTGCGACGCTGGATCGCGTGACCCAAACCGGTGTGCTGCGCAATGCGATCGTTAACGATTACCCGCCGTTTGGTTTTATTGATGATAATAACCAACTGGCCGGTTTTGACGTGGATGTGGCGAAAGCGGTGGCGCAGCGCATGGGCGTAAAACTTGAAATCATCGCACCGGGCTGGGAAACGATTGTCGGCGGCAAATGGCAGGGTCGCTGGGATACCTGTATCTGCTCGATGACGCCAAACACCGAGCGCGCCAAAGTACTGGATTTTCCGACGCCGTATTACAACTCTCCGGCGGTCTTAGTGGTCAATAAGAAAGACGACCGCATTAAATCGGCGGCCGATCTGAGCAATAAAAAGATTGGCGTCGGCATTGGTTCAACCTACGAAACCTATCTGCAAAAAACGCTGGTGATCCCGGGCAGCAAGCCCATCACATTCCCGTTCGATAACGTACACGTGATCCCAAGTGACGAAGAAGTGGCGTTCCAGAATCTGGCGCTCGGGCCGGGTGTGCGCCTCGACGGCGTGGTGTCAGATTTAGCCACCGCGAATGCCCGCATCAAACGTGCGCCGGTGTTTAAAATTGTCACCGAGCTTTATGCTGAACCGAACTGGGTAGCCACCGACAAAGGTGACGCCGAATGGGACAAGAAAGTGGCCGATACCATCAAATCGCTGCGCGACGATGGCACGCTGGCGAAAATCTCTCAGCACTGGCTGGGTGAAGATATTACCCACGAGGTACCGTAATGCCACAAATCCCGGACAGCCAGCCGAAAGTGGAAACGCCGGAACGCTGGCACCACGCACATGCGTTTAAATTTAAAACCGGGCTGACGTGGCTGATTTTGCTCAGCCTGCTGCTCGGCACATTCAGCAAAATGGGGCTGGACTGGAGCCTGATTGGGCAGAAATTGCCGTTCCTGCTTGGCCTGCGCCTGTCGCCGGACGGCTTTATTCAGGGTGCGGCGCTGACCATTATGATCACCGCCTGCTCGATGTTTTTCTGTCTGCTGATTGGCCTGATTACCGCGCTCGGCCGGATGTCTGAAAATGCGCTGGCGTTTGGTTGCGCGACGTTTTATGCCTCGCTGTTTCGCGGCACGCCGCTGCTGGTGCAGGTGCTGATTATCTATCTGGCGCTGCCGCAGGTGGGAATTGTGCTCGGGGCGCTCAGCTCGGGCATTATCGCTCTGTCGATGAACTACGGCGCGTATCTGGCGGAAACTATCCGCAGCGGCGTGCTCTCGGTGCCGCGCGGTCAGCAGGAAGCCGCGCTGGCGCTCGGCGTGTCACGCTGGACGGTGGCCGTTCACGTCACCGCGCCGCAGGCACTGCGCATCATTATCCCGCCCGCCGGGTCGATGTTTATTTCGATGCTGAAAGATTCGTCTCTGGTGTCACTGATGGGTCTGTGGGAGCTGAATTTTCTGGCGCAATCCTACGGGCGCAGCACCTACCGTTATATGGAAATGCTGGCGACCGCTGCTGCGATCTACTGGATTATGTCAATCGTGCTGGAACTGCTGCAAAGCCGCCTTGAGCGCCGTTTTGCACAAGGCCACCGCCGCTAAACTTTTTATTTTCAAATGCTCTGACTTCTTATCGCAGGTATATCATGGCTTTTCCTGAAGATTTCCGTTTAATCAGCTATCTCTCGCGCCTCGAACACGCTGTGCGTTTTCCGCTGTCCTCTTCCTATCCTGAATCGATGAGCCTGGATACGTTATTTGAACTGGCAGGGAAAGAACACCGCGCGCCGTTCATGCAGACCATGCTGGATTATCCGCCACTGCGCGGAACGCCGGAACTGCTCGACGCCATCGCCTCGACCTATAAAAATGTCACCGCGCAGGACGTCATCAGTTTTGCCGGTGCCGACGAAGCGATTTACGCCAGTTTTCAGATGTTGCTCAAATCCGGCGATCACGCCGTGGTGATCACCCCAAATTATCAGTCGCTGGAAAGCGTGCCGTTATCGCTGTGTGACGTCACCGGCGTGGCGCTTGATGAAAATAACGACTGGGCGCTGGATACTAATCAAGTCCGCGACGCGCTGCGCGCCAATACCAAAGTGCTGGTGATTAACTTTCCGCACAATCCGACCGGCGCGCTGATTAGCCGTCAGCAACTCGACGAACTGATCGGGTTATGCCGCGATCGCGGGATCTGGATTTTCTCGGACGAAGTGTACCGGCTGACAGAGTTTGATCCGGCAGACCGGCTGCCGCAACTGGCGGATATTTACGAACGTGGCATTTCGCTGAACGTGACCTCCAAAGCTTACGGATTACCGGGGCTGCGCATCGGCTGGGTGGCCTGCCAGGATAAAGCGTGGATGCGGGAACTCGAGCGCATGAAGCAGTATCTGTCGATCTGTAATTCCATGCCCGGCGAGTTTCTCACCACGGTGGCACTCAATGCCCGCGCACCGATCCTTGAACGGGTGATGGAACGCTCGCGCCGCCAGCTCGTAACACTGACTCAATTTCTGGCGCAATACCCGCACCTGTTCAGGCTCAGCGTGCCGAAAGCCGGTGTGCTGGCGTTCCCACGTTTTACCGGTGAGCAAGGCGCAGAAGCCTTTGCCACACAACTGGTGGAAGAAGCCGGTGTGATGGTGATCCCTTCTGTCGCCTACGCATCAGAACTGAACAGGGTGTCGGAAGATTTTCTGCGTATCGGTTTTGGTCGCGAAAATCTTGATGAAGCACTGGGTGAAACGGGGAGATGGCTGGACAAACGCGGCCAGCAGGGATGAAAAAAATGGGCGCGGAAATCGCACCCATTTTAGTTTTCCCCGATGAACGGAAACCGGACTTGCCATTGATTTGTTAATGACTTACATGTTACTTACAGGCTTTGATCTCTTTCCACTGTGACCATTCGCCAGTGAACGACGGGTTACCTGGCTCATTGTTCTGAGTCCAGTAATTCGCGAGATACTCCTTACCTTTCCAGTTAACACTTTCTCCGCCGTTATACACTTTACCGGCATCCCAGTTGTCAGCGCAGCCGGTGCTGGTGCCTTCATCAGGGATCGGCAATACCTTCGGTGTGACCGTCAGCACGTAGGTGGCCACACTGCTTTTCTTCCCGTCGGACACGGTGAGGGTAAAGTTGAAGCTTTGCTTAGCGGTGACCACGGGTGCGACAAAACTCAGCGATTCACGATCGTGACCGGCGAGGGTGGACCCGTTCGGCAGCAACCAGCTGTAGGTCAGTTTATCGCCGTCAGCGTCGGTAGATTCTGCTGCATTGAGCGTCACATTCGCCTGGCTTTCCACATCACCAATCGGACCGGAGAGTTTTGCCACCGGCGCTGAATTGCCGTCAGCCGGGGCTGGTGTCGGTTCCGGTGTTGGTGCTGGCGTCGGTTCAGGAGCAGGTGTCACCGCTTCTTCTTTACCGGCATCATCGACCACTTTCACGTTAAAGAAGTGCTGGACGCAGCGTTTGTAATCGCCCTCTTTGAACGCGGAGAACGGCGTCTGATAACCGACCAGCTGACAGGAATACGTCAGGCCAGTTGGCGTTTCTGATGACCATCCCCAGTCCTGTTCCCAGTACTGCGGCAGCGCACCGGCGCCACCTTCATCAAACTGTTTCATGTTTTTACAGCCCAGCACTTCATTAGCCGGAACCGGCACTTTCAGGTATTCCGCTTCGCTTTTGTAGTAGGAGATACGGTTCAGGCCCTGCGCGATTTCCTGCGAGCCACCGCACTCAACACCGCCATTGATGATCTGAATAGTCACGCCGAATCCCGGCACCAGACCGTTGGCTTTGTCACGATCGTTCGGCTGCCAGGTGCCGTCGATCACATGCAGCATGCTCGGCTTCGGTGCCTGCGGCGTGACGTAGAAGAATACCGCACTGGCAAGGTTCAGCCAGGTATCCGCCACCAGTTCCGGTTTATCCAGCAGGGTTCTGACCGTGCCGAACATCGCATCGGAGAACGGGCCGTAGTTATAGTTATAAGAAAGTTGTTTGGCACCGCGACCGAAGTAGCTGACAAAATCGCCGTCGGCATCTTTGCCGCAAGGCCAGGTTTGTCCCTGCCAGACATTCGGATTACATTCGCCGTTATAGCCGCCTTTCTGCCCTTCTTTCCAGCCCATTTCTCGCAGATAGACCAGCCCCTGACGCCATTCGGCTTCCGGGCGCCAGCTCTCGTGGCCGCCGGTTTCCTGTGCGAAGTGTGCAAACATGGTGGCAAGGCCTTTACGGCAAATGGCATCCGAATCACGTCCGTCGGTATACGTTCCGCACACGGCCGGGAACTTGCCGATGGCCTGCAGGAATTTGGTGTAGGTATAGCTCGGGTCACGCAGCGGGAAAATGTGTTCCCACTTATCACTGCCCAGAATGCTGTCCACCCGCTTCACGTTAGCCGGGTTATCGCTGCGGCCGGGAGCGATTTTATCGACGGAAGCATTATCCAGTGTGCGGATAGACGCCTTAACCTCCTGCATCAGCGGGTTTTGAGTCAGGCTGTTTTCTTTTTTAATCAGATCACTTTCTTTGATGACATAGGGATCCGACGTATCGGCTGCCATTGCCGGAGCAACACAGGCCATCAGACAGGAGAGTGTAATAAGATTCAAAAGGTATTTATCTTTAGTTCTGCGCATAAGGACAACCTTATATAAATAGTCGAAGTTAAATGCTGAAAATTATTTCTGCATAACATTAACCGGTCAGAGTTTCTGTACTGCCCCCTGCCCTGTCAGTCAAAAGGCTAATCGCATAAGCGCATACAGGCTAATAAAAACAAAGCCATAAACATCATAAAAAACGGATGATATTTATTAAAAACCACTTATAAATTTATTCGAAGAACAATAAAAAATGCGGACTGATCACCCGGAATCAGTCCACATACTTATGAACAAACTTTGAATACTTAGTGAATAAAGTTGTTTACCGTCGGGCCAGTGTAAAAGTTCCCGCCAATTTCTTCACCCGGTCCCCTGCCAGAATTAATAGTGGCCCGCCTAACACACCGCCTATACCGGAGGTCATCAGGATCATGTTAAAACCCATATCCCTTTCGATGAAAACGATGCTTAGCAGGAAACCTGTGAAACACGACACAACGATTTGCGTAAAACATTTATAAACATCCTCCACAGTGGGCTTACTTTTGCAGCGCATGATAAATCGCACCAGGCCACCCCAGGATGACATAACTAATATAGAAACTAATAACTCAAATTATATAAACACAACTTCGTTAGCATGAAGACTGATCATGACGAAAAACCTCATAGATTAACTAATAAAGATTGAGATAACTGCGACAATGATAATCCGGCCATCATCAAAGCCATAATCACTTCAGTTCAATAATTAATTTTGATAATCCGGCGCTGATTTTTTATTAAAAAAAAATCATTAAAAAATAAACAAACACTCTCTTAAATCACGTTAACCGCATTTCTTGCCACATCCTTCATATTGATTCCGCGCTTTTCAGCTGTGACATCACCAGATGAACATAGCGTCGCTTACTGCTGTTTGAAAGGTAATTCATGTAGACCGGAGAGTCCTTTATTGAAATTTCTTTAGGTAGATCAAAGCACTTTAACTTGCAATGCCGCTCCCTGATAAAGTAATCCGCCAGCACCCTGGGTAACACAGTGAGCATATCACTGCGTTCGAGCGCGCTGATGATACCGTTGATGGAAGAAGAGCGGTAAATGACTTTAACCAGACCCGCGTAAGGTGCATTAATCGTCAACGTCGTGCCGAGAAGACCGGTAAAATCATTATARATACCGTCGTTATAGACAGCGTGAGGTAATGCGTAGTAATGCATTAACGCCAGTTCTCTCTGGTTGGACAATAAACTGCTGGCACCGCACAGGATAACAAACTCATCCATGGCATCAATTTTTATTGAGGTGATTTTCTCATGATTCAGAGCATGATGCGAAATAACAACATCGATATTTGCCTGTAACAAACTCCTTACCATTTCATCACTCTTAATATTCGTTGAATTAGAAAATTCGACCTTTACTGACTTTCCACTTTCGTTCTTATACATCCGGTTAAAATAATAGTCCTCCAGAACATCCGGACACATTACCCGCAATATGGCACCCGATGGCCCTTCGGTTCTTGAGGACTGTAAAACATCTTCAATAATCGTAATGGCGTTTACAAAAGAATCATGGATATCCAGCGCAGTGGCGGTGGGTTTCAGACCCGTGGCCGTGCGGTAAAACAGTTCTTCACCCAGATGTCGTCTGAGCTTATTTATCGATAAGCTTACTGCAGAAGGTGTAAGATTCAGATTTTCTGCTGCTTTTGAAATATTCCCAGAAACAATCACTTCATTCATTATCTTGATAAGATTGTAATCAAAGTTAATTGTACTTGACTCGTTCATTATTTACTCTCCAGATAAAGGGGGCG
>NZ_JBFUHK010000076.1:0-2310 GCF_056402435.1 Rahnella sp. P4_A8
TGTCAGGCGGACAATGCCACGCCAGTAGCACGCCAAAGCTCTGACAGAAATGCGCCAGTTTTAATGCCGGTGTGATGCCGCCGATTTGCGAAACATGGCAGCGGATGAAGTCGATCCGGCGATTGACGATCAGATCTTTCCATTCCGCCGGATTATTAAATAATTCACCGGTCGCCAGCGGCACCGCAGTCTGGCTGCGGATTTGCGCCAGCCATTCGTTCTGGTCCGGCGGCAGAATATCTTCGATAAAGTAAGGCCGGTACTGCTCGACGGCTTTGGCGAACTGCACCGCCTGCTGCGGGAAAAGCCGTTCGTGAACGTCGTGCAGAATGTGGAACTGATTGCCGTATTTTTCACGCAGCGCTTTGAACATCGCCAGCGTGTTGTCGATGTACTGATCCTGATCGTAATACGCACCCGCCGTCGGTTGGCGGGTGCTGTGGAAATCACGCGCATTACCGCCGTAAAAACCTAGCTGGCAGCGGATATGGCGGTAACCTTCAGCCAGCAAGCGATCCACTTCACCGTACACTTCTTCCAGCGTTTCACCGGCCGCATGGCTGTACGCCGTGACGGCATCTTTCGATTTACCGCCAAACAGATGATACAACGGCATATCTGCCAGCTTGCCTTTGATATCCCACAGCGCCATATCAATGCCCGCAATGGCGTTATTGATCACAGGTCCGTTACGCCAGTAAGCGTTCACCATCATCATCTGCCACAAATCTTCGATGTGATTGGCATCGCGGCCGATCAAAAGCGGTTTGAGATATTCATCCACCATCAGTTTGACCGCCAGCGGGCGCTGCTGGAATGTCGCGCAGCCCAGACCGAAAATACCACGATCAGTTTCAATTCTGACCACCACTAAATTATGACGATCAGGGCGCGTTATCTGACATTCGATATGAGTAATCAGCACAGGCTGCATGATAAATCCTTAATAAAGGCCGTAATTCCTTTTCACAAAAAGGCGGCGGGAATATTCGTATAGAGGTTATTTCAACGTATTTTCATCCTGCTTGTAAACCTAAAATTCAGGCTTTTATTTTGGTTTGAAAGCATGGCTGAATATCGCCAAAAAACAGACCAATTTAACCATGATGCACCAAATCAGCACCGATCAGTGAAGTTCTGTGACGGGGATCCTGTTTTATTGGTTTGTTTTTAAAAATATCCCTCATTACACTCCTCTTCACTCAAATAAAGAATAATTCATTTTTTCGTCGCGGGGTTTAGGGTGAATACAGAAATAGTGCTCTCGGTAATTAAACTGGTGGGCGGTGCGGGAAATATTAATAAAGTCTGGCACTGCATGACCCGCCTGCGTTTTGATTTACGCGACGAAAATAAAGTGGCCTGGGATGAGATTAAAAATCTGCCCGGCGTGCTCGGCGCGCAAAGCCAGAGTGATCAGGTGCAAATCATCATCGGACCAAAGGTGAATGTCTGGTACGAGGCCATCGTGTCGCAACTGGATCCGGTGAGCGGCAACGCCGAAACACCAACAGGAAATGTTTCCACAAAAGGAAGAAAAAGCCTGGTATCGATGTTCATGGATACTGTCTCCGGCGTGTTCGGCCCGATCGTTCCGGCCATTGCGGGCGCGGGGATGATTAAAGGTTTACTGGCCGGACTGATTGCCCTGAAAGTCATATCGGCCAAAAGCGAAACCGTGATGATCATCGATTTGATCGCCAGCGGCGTATTTTACTTCCTGCCGTTTTTCCTCGCGGTTTCTGCGGCGAAGATCTTCAAAACCAATGAATATCTGGCCGCTGCCGTAGCCGCCTGCCTGATGTACCCGACATTGATGGACGCGGCGAAAGCACTCGCCAGCCACACGGCCGGGGCACCGACCGCGTTGTATTTTATGGATGTGCTGCCGGTGTCTGTTTTCAACTATTCGGCAAGCGTCATTCCGGTGATTTTCTCGGTGCTGGCGCTGAGTTACATCCATCGCTGGGTCGATAGAATCATGCCGGATGTGCTGAAAACCGTCTTTACGCCGACGCTGACCTTGTTTATCGCGGCGCTGGTGTCACTGACGCTGATTGGTCCGGCGGGGATTTATCTCGGTAAGTTGCTGGCGTTTGGCATCCAGGGATTGTTCGATGTATCGGCGGTGTTTGCGGGCTTTATTGTCGGCGCGATCCGCCCGGTGGCGATCCTCACCGGCATGCATCACGCGATGACGCCAATTGCGTTGCAGAACTTTACCGATCAGGGCTGGGACATGCTGATGCCGATGATGTTTATGGCCAACATGGCGATTGCCGGATCCACCTTTGCGATTTATTTCCACGY
>NZ_JBFUHK010000077.1:0-14137 GCF_056402435.1 Rahnella sp. P4_A8
CGCTTTTATGCAACGACTTGAACACAATCAGGGGCGGCTGGCTGACTGGGTGAAGGCCCAGCTCTCGCGGCATCACTCGAACGTAGTGGCCTGCGGGTTAGCCAACAAACTGGCCCGAATAGCCTGGTCGGTGACAACCCATCGTACAGCTTTTATCCAATAAAAAGAGCCAACAGGGACGAACTGTTAGCTCTTAGGCATTACGCAGTGACTTTCTGGTTTTGCGACGACCGATTATTGATGACATGAACGGCACAGCGACCTGCGGATGAACCTGACATAAAAAATGGCTCTTTGAAGCCGTCCGTTTTTTAAGGTTCTGCAGGCGCGGACTTCATCGTGGCGCAGGCAACGTAAGGTTGCCCATCAGACGCCGTATAGATTTAAGCAAGTCCATCATAAATCAAAATCAACGTTGCAAAAACGGGGGTGACCATAGATTTTTATGTCTGAAATTCCGCAATCACTCAGAACGCGATTATTCAGAACGGATAGTCGTGAAAACCGATTTGCTCTGAAATATTCCGCGCGGCAGTATGCAGCATTTCTACGTAATGACTTTTGCTTTCTTCGGAGAAACGAATCGTCGGGAAAGAAATACTCAAACCAGCAATCACCACGCCAAAGCGGTCGAATACCGGAACTGCGATACAACGAAGCCCTTGTTCCTGCTCTTCATTGTCTTCGCCGAAACCCTGCGCGCGAACCTGATCCAGCGCAGTCTGCAAATCGGCAGCATTCATGATGGTATTTTCAGTGCTGCGGGTAAATTCAATTTCCTGCAACAGCGCGCTGACTTCTGCTTTATCGCCCCATGCCAGCAGCACTTTACCGATTGCGGTGGTGTGCAGCGGATTGCGGCGACCAATACGCGAATGCATGCGCAGGTTGTACATCGAATCAATTTTATGGATGTAGACAATCCCGTCTTCATCCAGTGCACCGAGGTGGATCGTTTCGCGGGTCAGACGGGACAATTCGCGCATCTGAATATCAGCGCTGCGGATCAGATCGACGTTTTGCAACGCTTTGGCACCCAGTTCAAACAACTTGAGCGTCAGGGAATATTTCTCTGATTCTCCTTCCTGTGCGACATAACCCAGGGATTTCATGGTCTGAAGAAAACGGTAGACCGTACTTTTAGACATCATTACGCGCTGAGAAAGTTCAGTAATGCCAATCTCACGCTCTTCCCCCAACGCCTGTAAAATGCCAAAAACTTTCAGGACTGAGGAGACGGAATCGGGTTGCTTATCAAGATCTGCGATAGCCATAGGGTGTATTACCTGCTCGCGTTGAGTTTGTTTCAAAAAAAATAGAACGTGGTTTTTATTATACTGGCAAGCATCGCTGAGAAGCAATCAACCCATTGATCAAGAATGTAAGAACTGTTAAGCCAGTTTCATTCCCGACAGAGAGATAAAAAATTCATTACATCATGTGACAATTGTCACTTTACGTTAATTAGCGTAGTAATATTCCCCTCTCTGATGACTACGCACTGACAGAACTCATGACTTCTACACCTGCTGACGGATTACCCATTCCACAACGATATGGTGCCATTCTGGCCATTGCGCTGGGTATTACCGTTTCTGTACTGGATGGCGCTATCGCTAATGTCGCACTGCCCACCATCGCTAATGATTTCCATGCCAGCCCGGCAACCTCTATCTGGGTGGTTAACGCCTATCAGCTGGCGATCACGATTTCTCTGCTTTCTCTGGCTTCACTGGGCGACATATTTGGCTACCGCCGTATTTACCAGACGGGTTTGCTGGTATTTAGTATCACCTCGCTCTTTTGCGCCTTGTCGGATTCACTGATGACACTGACTGTCGCCCGTGTGTTACAAGGTTTTGGTGCGGCAGCGATCATGAGTGTAAATACCGCGCTGATACGTATTATTTATCCGCAGCGTTTCTTAGGACGTGGCGTCGGTATTAATGCACTTATCGTTGCCGTCTCGGCAGCGGCCGGACCCACCATTGCCGCTGGTATTCTGTCGGTAGCCTCCTGGCAATGGCTGTTTGCCATCAACGTTCCGATTGGTATTGTGGCTCTGATACTCGGTCTGAAGTTTTTACCGGCGAACTCGACGCGAAGTCAGGGTCAGCGTTTTGATATCATCAGCAGCGTGATGAATGCCCTGACCTTTGGCCTGCTGATCAGCGCCATCAGTGGATTTGCGCAAGGTCAGAACCCTATGTTGATCCTGAGCGAAGTCATTGCCCTCCTGATCATCGGCTGGTTCTTCGTACGCCGTCAGCTTTCCCAGCCTTTCCCGCTGCTGCCGATCGATTTATTGCGCATTCCTATTTTCAGTATGTCTCTGGGCACTTCGCTGTGTTCTTTCAGCGCCCAGATGCTGGCTTTTGTTTCACTGCCCTTCTTCCTGCAAAACACTCTCGGTCTGAATTCCGTGGAAACAGGCCTTCTGCTCACGCCGTGGCCGCTGGCGACGATGGTGATGGCGCCGATCGCCGGCCGTCTGGTTGAGCGCTTCCATCCGGGAATGCTGGGCGGGATTGGTCTGATCGTGTTCTCATTCGGGCTCTTTTCCCTGTCATTACTGCCATCAGAGCCTTCGCATCTGAACATTATCTGGCGCATGTTGCTGTGTGGTGCCGGCTTTGGGTTATTCCAGTCGCCGAATAATCACACAATCATCAGTTCAGCCCCGCGAAACCGTAGTGGCGGTGCGAGCGGACTGCTGGGCACTGCGCGTCTTTTGGGTCAGACAACCGGCGCGGCGATGGTTGCCCTGATGTTTAACCTGTTCCCGCAGCATGGCACTCACGCATCACTGATCCTTGCAGGAATGCTGGCCGGAACCGGCGCGCTGGTCAGTTTACTGAGGATGACGCAGAAAACCAGCAGCCAGAAGGAATCGGAAAACCTGAAATCCTGATATGAAAAAGCCCGGCAGAGTAGCCGGGCTTTTTGTTCAGCATTGCTGGAAACAAACTACTTGATGTATGCACCACTGCGCAGCGCTTCGATACGCTTGTCGAGTGGCGGGTGGGACATAAACAGCTCGCTGAATGACTTCGATTTACCGTTGATGCAAAACGCCATCATGCTCCCCGCTTCCTGCGGTTCGTGACTGGTTTTAAGGCGCTGCAACGCAGCAATCATTTTTTCACGGCCCACCAGTTTTGCAGAACCCGCATCCGCATGGAATTCACGGTGACGCGAGAACCACATCGTGATGATGCTGGCCAGAATACCGAAGACCAGTTCAAGCACGGTCGCCACGGCAAAATAAATCAGCGGATTGCCGTTACTGCTCTCTTCGCCATCACGGTTGCCGGAAAGGAAGCCCGAGGCCACCTGCGCAATAATACGTGAAATGAAGATCACGAAGGTATTCACGATCCCCTGAATCAGCGTCATGGTTACCATATCGCCGTTCGCAATGTGGCTGATTTCATGGGCGATAACCGCCTCGGCTTCGTCCTGACTCATGCTTTGCAGCAATCCGGTGCTCACCGCCACCAGAGAGGCATCGCGACGTGCACCCGTGGCGAAGGCGTTAATATCGGGTGCGTGATAAATCGCGACCTGTGGCATCGCAATGCCCGCCTGCTGAGACTGGCGACGCACGGTGTCCATCAACCAGCGCTCAGTTTCGTTACGCGGCTGCTCAATGACTTCCCCCCCCACTGAGCGTAACGCCATCCATTTCGACATCAGTAATGAGACAATTGCGCCACCGAAGCCAAACAGCCCGGCCATGATCATCAGCCCCGGCACGCTGCTGTGCTGAATGCCGGTCAGGCTAAGTACCAGCCCGAATACCAGCATAACGGCCAGGTTAGTCAGCAGGAACAACGCTATACGCATCATAAAATTTCACTTCCTCATTGTTACTTCATTGTTATTAGCGAGTCATACCACCGGCACATAGCATGCCGGGCTGTACTGATCCTATGGGCTTCTTATCAGGATTCAAGACTCCATGCGTTCTGAAGGCCTGAATTCACAATACTTTACATTTTGAAGCGTTTGCTTTTACAGACAGGGCTGAAATACCGATGTTATTGAGAAATACACGACATAAAAAAAGCGCACCGGAGTGCGCTTTTAGTCAGTCTGTCACAAGAATTATTTTGCCGGGGCCTGATCAACCTGAGACTTTTCCAGCTTGCCGAGATCGACAGCAATATGGTCGGCTTCATCAAGGTAAGGATCCGGAGCAACATAATCTTTCGGCAGATCGTCGAGAGATTTCAGCGGCTTCTTGCCTTCACGCTTGAAGCGTTCATTCAGGCGATTAAGACGCAGTGCATCATCCTCTTTATCTTCTTTATCACGCTGGGCGTAATTCAGAGAGGCAATGTTACGTTTGTCTTTCAGCGCCTTGTAACGCGCGATATCTTGCTGGATGTACTGGAACTCAGGATTTTGCGCAATACGGGCTTCATGCATTTTCAGCAATTCAGGCAGGAACGGTTTCATGTCGCCTAATTTGGTGTAGGTTGCCGCATTAATACTATCCCACGGAAGTGCGTTATCTTCGAACTTCTCGCCGGTTTCAATCGATTCAATACCGGTTGGCATCAGGATATCCGGGGTAACCCCTTTACGCTGAGTACTGCCGCCATTGATGCGATAGAACTTCTGGATAGTGTATTGCACAGAACCGAGCGCAGGCCATTCAGGGCGCAGCATCTGGTCGTAAATGCGGTTCAGTGAACGATACTGCTGAACCGTACCTTTACCGAAGGTCGGCTCACCGACAATCAGCGCACGGCCATAATCCTGCATAGCGGCGGCGAAGATTTCTGATGCCGAAGCACTGAAGCGGTCAACCAGAACCACCAGCGGGCCTTTGTAGTAAACGACGCCATCAGTATCACTGTCCTGACGGATGCGACCATTATTATCGCGTACCTGAACCACCGGACCACTTGGGATAAACAGACCGGACAGCGAAACAGCTTCCGTCAGCGCCCCCCCTCCGTTGGTGCGCAGATCGATAACCAGGCTGTTAACGTTCTGCTTAGCCATTTTCTGCAACTGCACTTTGACGTCATCTGTCAGGCCAACATAGAAGCCAGGAATGTCCATCACAGCGACTTTTTGAGCGCCAACATTTTTGATGGTCATTTTGACGGCGCGATCTTCGAGACGAATCTTCTCGCGGGTCAGCGTAATCACATGGTTCTTGGCATTTTTACCCGCTGGCAAGATCTGCAAACGGACTTTGCTGCCTTTTGGCCCTTTGATTAACGCAACCACATCGTCGAGACGCCATCCGATCACATCAACAATCGGAGTCTGTTTTCCTGCCTGAACCTGACCGACACCCACAATACGGTCACCCACTGCAATGGCTTTACTTTTGGCCGCCGGGCCGCCAGCAACCATCGAATTGATGACTGTATAATCGTCGTCACCTTGCAAGACCGCACCAATACCTTCCAGAGACAGGCTCATTTCAGTATTAAATTGTTCAGTGCTGCGAGGCGATAAATAGTTGGTGTGCGGATCAATTTCGTGCGCGAAGGCATTCATGACCAGTTGGAAGACATCTTCGCTGTTGCTTTGCGTCAGACGCTTCATCGCAAAATGATAACGCTTAGACAATACATCGCGAATTTCCTGATCGTTCTTGCCGGTCAGTTTGAGGTTCAGCTCGTCATATTTGACTTTCGCATCCCACAATTTGTCCAGCTCAGCGCGGTCTTTCGGCCACGGTGATTTACTGCGATCAAGTTCAATGGTGTCGTTGCCCGTAAAATCCATCGGGCGCTCAAGCACTTTTAACGCATAGTCATAACGTTCAAAGCGGCGTTTCTGAGCCAGATTGAATAAGGCATAGGGGGTAGTTAACTGACCGGATTTCAGTTCCTCACCCAAGGTGGCACGTTTATCAGTAAATTGTGCGACATCGGAAGCCATTAATACGTTATGGCCATAATCGAGCATGTTGAGGTAACGGTCGAAGATTTTCGCTGAGAAATCTGCATTAAGGTCGAACTGACGATAATGTGAACGGGTAAAACGAGCAGTCACACGCTCGCTCACCGTTGCATCCTGCGGATCCTGCGTTAAATTAGGAAGTTGAGCGAGAGTCACCGGTGTACTCTCGTTCGCAGCAAAGCTGGTGTTCACCAGCCCGGCTCCTGCCATTAACAGACCCGCAATAACGCTTAATCTGACAAATTTGTTCATGCCTGAGTTGGCCTCCGTATCAGAACTGCAAATGTTCTGCGCGTACAATCATCGCCAGACCCGAAGAGAGTTGAACGCGAACACCGTCTTTGGCAATTTCCAATACGGTTGCATCCATCGCACTCTGACCTGCTCTGACTTTGATTTCCTGGCCAATTTGCAGTTTTGAAATGTCTGTTACTGGCACATGACGCGGTTCACGTTTTTCCTCACGCGGTGGGCGAGGTGTACGTGGTTTGCGATTTTCCTGGCCAGCCACAGCTGCGGGCGCATTTTCACGACGCGGCGCAGGTTTTTTAGCGGCCGGACGTGGACGACGTGGCTCAGCGGTTTCACCGGCTTCACGACGTTTAGCCTGTTGTTCCGCACGTTGTGCCTGAACACGGGCTTTCGCTTCTTCCAACTGTTTACGGGCATGTTCTACGTGCTGTTCTTCAAGAACGCCACATGAATTACCATCAAGATCAACACGTTCTGCACCGACTTTAACGCCGTACAGATAACGCCAGCTTGAGGTATACAGGCGCAGAGCAGAGCGTAACTGAGTTTTGCTCAGATTCTCTTCACCTTGCACGCGCGCGACCAAATCCGCAAAGATACCGATCTTTAATGGGCGTGCTTCGCCTTCGGCGGTAAAACAGAGCGGGAACCGCTCAGCCAAAAAGGCGATGACTTCTTTACTACTGTTCAACTTAGGTTGATTTTCCATGAAATTTCCTGATTACAACGGGTTTGCCAACCGGCGCAGGCATGAACAGGCGTCATTATAATGACGCCATTATTAAATGCCACGTTATCCGACGATCAACTTACGATCAGATTGACATATTTTTCAGCATCGCAGCTTTCGAGATGCTGGCAAAGCCCGCTGACTAACTCTGTCAGCCCCAGTTCATCCGCTTCATCGAAGCGTTGATAAACGGTGCTATCAATGTCTAATACGCCGATCACTGTGCCATTAACGGCCACTGGCAGAACAATTTCGGCATTACTTGCTGCATCACAGGCGATATGCCCGGGGAAGGCATGAACATCGCCCACACGCTGTACAGCATTTTCCGCTACTGCGGTACCGCAGACGCCTTTTCCTACCGGAATACGCACGCAGGCAATTTTACCCTGGAATGGCCCCAGCACGAGTGTTGTGCCGTCCAGCAGATAAAAACCTACCCAGTTGACGCCATCAAGACGTTCAAAAAGTAAGGCACTTGCGTTCGACAGAGTAGCAATAAAATTGTTTTCTCCGGCGATCAACGCGTTCAAATCACGTTTTAATTCCGTGTAGAATGCTTCTTTATTCATGTAGTAACCAATAATGACCTAAGGGCACTGAGCCGTTCTGTTGTGCTTAACCCCTATAAAATAAGCATTAAATGCCCATGTGAACAAGGTTAATCCTGTGTGACATCAAAAAGACTCGCCTACAATAACTGTTTGCCGACCGCATAATACGTTATTTTGTCAAAAAAACCTGGCTGATCTTGGCCTGATGGCCTCGTCTGCCCCCCAACGGGGATGCGTAATTGTAACAACAGGTATTCTTTACTATTCCAGGTACTATGAAAATAAACACAATATCAGTCCAGTTACCGCATGTTCGCTACCAGCGGTGCCATGAATGCGATTACCTTTTCTCGCTTCCGGCGCTGAAACGGACGCAAACTGCACATTGCCCGCGCTGTAATGCCAAAGTGGAAAAAGGCAAAGTTTGCTCCCTTCCCCGGCTGATCACTATGGCCATCAGCATTTTGCTGCTGATGCCTTTCGCTTATACCGAACCACTGATCAGCATCCGTCTGCTTGGCACGCGTATTGACGCCAGCCTGCTTGAAGGCATCTGGCAGATGTCGCGTCAGGGCGATCCGGYCACGGCAAGTATGGTCGCGTTTTGCACCATCGGTGCGCCGCTGACACTCGCTGTTTCAATTCTTTATCTGCATTTTGGCAGCAAGCTGGGGATGAATCTCAAACCTGTATTGCTGATGCTTGACCGCCTGAAAGACTGGGTGATGTTGGATATTTATCTGATTGGCATGGCGGTCGCCAGCATCAAGGTCAAAGAATATGCGGATATCAATGCCGGAGTTGCACTGGCCGCGTATCTGATGATGACTGTGATGGTCACAATGACGATGATTAATCTTAATATTGAGCAGCTGTGGGAGGAGTTTTATCCGCAGCGCAGGCCAAAGGGCGTACCGTCTTCACTGCGTTTGTGCATTGCCTGTAAATTTACCGGATTACCGGATGAACACGGGCGCTGTCCACGCTGTCATGTTCCCATGCAACGACGCTACAAACACAGTCTGCAAAAAACCTGGGCGGCGTTGATTGCGGCCATGATGTTTTTAATCCCGGCCAATTTGCTGCCGATTTCCATCATTTACGCCAACGGGCAGCAACTGAAGGACACTATTTTCTCCGGTGTCGTTTCGCTTGCCACTTCAGGGAATATCCCGATTGCCGCGATTGTGTTTATTGCCAGCGTACTGGTGCCTTTTACTAAAGTGATTGTGATGCTGACACTGTTACTCAGCATCCATTTTAAAGCGATTCAGGGACTGAAAACGCGCATCCGTTTACTGCGACTGGTCACCTGGATAGGACGCTGGTCGATGCTGGATTTGTTTGTTATTTCATTAATGATGTCGCTGGTAAACCGTGACCAGCTTTTGTCTTTTACTATGGGTCCGGCCGCCTTTTACTTTGGCTCTGCCGTAATTCTGACCATTCTTGCCGTTGAATGGCTTGATAGCCGCTTGATTTGGGATGCACATGCAACAGGAAACGCCGAATACACCGACTGAAGCACGGATAAAACACAGGCGCCGGATTTCGCCTTTCTGGCTTCTGCCGTTTATTGCTTTACTGATCGCCGGATGGCTGATTTACAGCAACTATCAGGAGCGTGGAAATACTGTCACGATCGATTTCCAGTCAGCAGCGGGTATCGTTGCGGGCCGTACTCCTGTGCGTTATCAGGGGGTTGAGGTTGGGACAGTAGAGTCCATCAGTCTGACCAAAGATCTGCGTACCATTCAGGTAAAAGTCAGTATCAAAAGCGATTTGTCTGACGCCCTGCGCGAAGGCACACAGTTCTGGCTGGTGACGCCAAAAGCCTCACTGGCCGGGGTTTCCGGCCTTGATGCGCTGGTGGGCGGTAACTACATCGGCATGATGCCCGGCCCCGGCAAAGAGAAAGATCATTTCGTCGCGCTCGATACCCAGCCTAAATTCCGCCTGAATACCGGTGAGCTGATGATTCACCTGCATTCAAAAGATCTGGGCTCACTGAGCACCGGCTCCCTGGTGTATTACCGCAAAATCCCTATCGGGAAAGTTTACGATTACGACATTGAAAGTGGTAATGACGGCGTCACGATTGATTTGCTGATCGACAAGCGTTTTGCCGGTCTGGTGAAAGACAACACGCGCTTCTGGAACGTATCCGGTTTTAAAGGCGACTTCAGCCTGAGTGGCGCGAAAGTGCAAATGGAAAGTCTGGCCGCGCTGGTTAACGGAGCCATTTCAATGGATTCGCCAAAWGATGGTAATCCGGCCAAAGCAGACCAGTCTTACGTGCTGTATCCGGATCTGGCGCAGAGCCAGCGTGGGGTTGAAATCAATCTCGATTTGCCGAACGGCAACGGCTTGTCAGAAGGACAGACACCGCTGATGTATCAAGGGTTGCAGGTCGGTACCCTGACCAAAGTCACTTTGCAACCCGACAATAAAGTTACCGGTAAACTCACTGTCGACCCTTCGGTAATCGACATGATGCGTACCGGGACGCGTATCGAAATGAACAGCCCGAAAATTAGTTTGAACAACGCTAACATCAGTCAGTTACTGACGGGTAATACGCTGGAACTGATCCCGGGCGATGGGGAAGCGCAAAAGCATTTCGTGGTGCTTGACAGTAACCAGCGCCTGCTTCAGAACCCCGGTACCGTCAAGATTCAGCTGATTGCGCCGCAAAGCTATGGAATTGATGCGGGGCAGCCGATCAAGCTTTACGGTATCAACGTCGGCTCGGTGATTGACCGCACGCTGACTGATGAAGGCATCCTGTTTAATGCCGCGATCAAGCCGGAATATAAAAATCTGCTGCACAAAGACAGCAAGTTTGTGGTCAACAGCCGCGTGGATGTGAAGCTGGGTATTGATGGCATGGAAGTGTTGGGTGCCAGCGCACAGGAATGGGTCGATGGGGGTATCCGCCTCATTCCTGGCAGTAAAGGTGAACCCGTTCAGAAATACCCGCTTTACAGCAACGCGGAAAAAGCCGCTGAAGGTATTCAGGGAGATCAGCCAGGTGCCACACTGACATTGACGGCGAAAACCCTGCCAGATATTCAGGCCGGATCAGTGGTGCTTTACCGTAAATTCCAGGTTGGGCAGATTGTGAATGTTCGCCCGAAAGCGAACGAGTTTGAAGTGGATGTGTATATTCAGCCGCAATACCGCAATCTTCTGTCTGAGAAAAGCATTTTCTGGGCTGAAGGTGGTGCCAAAGTGCAGCTCAATGGCAGCGGTCTGACCGTTCAGGCCTCGCCGCTGGATCGTGCGCTGAAAGGCGCCATCAGCTTTGATAATCTTGAAGGTGTCTCCACCAGTAAAGGCGTGAAACGGGTTCTGTATGATTCAGAAACCGCGGCCCGCGCTGTCGGCAGCCAGATAACGCTGAACACTTATGATGCCAGTAAGCTTTCTGCTGGCATGCCAATACGCTATCTGGGCATCACAATTGGTCAGGTCGAATCACTGAAGCTCGATCCGCAGCTCAATCAGGTTTCGGCCAAAGCCGTGTTATATCCGGAATTTGTGAACGACTTCGCCCGTCGCGGTTCGCGCTTCTCGATTGTTTCTCCGGAGATTTCAGCCGGTGGTGTCAGTAATCTGGAAACCCTGCTCCAGCCTTATATCAACGTTGAAGCAGGCAAAGGTGTTCCGGCGCGTAATTTTGACCTGCAGGAATCTACCATTACCGATTCCCGCTACACCGACGGTCTTGGCATTGTTGTTGACGCAGCAGAAGTCGGTTCATTGCAAATCGGCACGCCAGTGTTGTTCCGTGGCATCGAAGTAGGTACGGTCTCGGGCTTCTACCTTGGCGCGATGGCCGACCGGGTAAACGTGACGTTGAGGATCAGTAAGAAATACCAGTATCTGGTGCGCGAAAACTCGGTGTTCTGGCTGGCATCCGGTTATGACCTTCAATTCGGTCTGACCGGCGGCGTGTTCAAAAGCGGCACATTCCAGCAGTTTATCCGTGGCGGTATCGCTTTTGCGACCCCACCGACAACGCCGCTGGCGCCGAAAGCCAGCAATGGCAACCATTTCCTGCTCAATCCGGAAGCGCCAAAAGACTGGCAGAAATGGGGAACGGCAATCCCCAAAAATTAACCAATATGATTTTCATCAAGGCCACCTTCGGGTGGCCTTTTCGTTTCCTGGTTACGACTGAAGCCCCTCCCTGCGCAGGTAAATATGCTAAACTCCGCGGCTGAAAACTTATTCAGTTCTGGAACCGCACTCTTGTCAAAGCTCACCACTGCCAGCAGTTTTGCTGATAAATTACCCGCCGCTTTTCTGGAAGCCACTCGTGCAATCATGCCTGCCAGCCTGAGCATGGAGGATTTTATCGCTGCCTGTCAGCGCCCTCTTCGCCCCAGCCTGCGGGTCAACACCCTCAAAATCAGCGTGGAAGATTTCCTTACACTGGCCGGCAGTTATCAGTGGGATTTAGAGCCTGTGCCGTGGTGCACCGAAGGTTTCTGGATCAACCGCCATGCCCTGGATGAATCGCGTTTAGGTAATGCGTTGTCTCATCTTGCGGGGTTGTTTTATATTCAGGAAGCCAGCTCAATGCTGCCGGTCACTGCGTTATTTGCTGATGGCACTCAGCCGACGCTGGTGATGGATGTCGCCGCCGCACCGGGTTCAAAAACCACGCAGATTGCGGCGCTGATGGAAAATCAGGGCGGCATCGTTGCCAATGAATATTCCGCAAGCCGGGTAAAAGTTCTGCACGCCAATATCAGCCGCTGCGGTGTCAGCAATACAGCACTCACCCACTTTGACGGGCGCGTATTTGGTGCCGCATTACCGGAAACTTTCGATGCCATTCTGCTGGATGCCCCCTGCTCGGGCGAAGGCGTTATCCGTAAAGATCCTGATGCCATGAGCAACTGGTCTGAAAACAGCGTGTCGGAAATTGCTGCCACGCAGCGTGAACTGATCGACAGCGCTTTTCATGCGCTGAAACCGGGCGGTGTACTGGTTTATTCAACCTGCACCCTTAATGCGCAGGAAAACCAGCAGGTCTGCCAGTGGCTGCTCGAGACTTATGCTGATGCGGTGGAAAGTGAATCGCTGGCAGACTTATTCCCGGGTGCGAGGAAAGCGGTGACGCAGGAAGGCTATCTGCACGTATTCCCTCAGGTTTATGACAGTGAAGGTTTCTTCGTCGCGCGTTTTCGCAAAACGGACTCCGTACCGCGCTTGCCTGTTCCGGGATACAAAGTCGGTCGTTTCCCTTTCTCTCCGCTTTCCCGTCAGGACAGCGCAGAAATTATCAAAGCTGCCGGTCAGTCCGGACTGTTATGGCAGGAAAAACAATATACGTTGTGGCAACGCGACAAAGAGATCTGGATATTCCCAGCAGTTCTGGAACCGCTGTTTGGGAAAGTGCGCTTTTCGCGTATTGGTATCAGGCTGGCTGAACGCTTTCCGAAAGGCTTCCGCTGGCAACACGAAGCCGTGGTCGCATTCAGCGATACTGAAACTAAAAACCGTTTTGAAATTGACGACGAACTGGCGCAAAACTGGTTCCGGGGCGTCGATATTTATCCGCAAACTGCCCCACCGGCAGATGAATGTCTGGTGACATGGCTCGGCCAGCCGTTGGGATTAGCGAAACGAATCGGAAGCCGGATTAAAAATAGTTTGCCGCGTGAGCTGGTCAGGGATGGCGCGGTTCGTGCGCAGACCTTATCGAACGATTAATTAATTTAAACTTTTTGCAAACTTCTGTGCCATAAGATCATCGTGATGGCGCAGAATATTCTACCTAATTATTATCTTTAACGATTAAAAACTCATCCTGACAAGCATTTTGGCGAATTCTGTACAACGTCGTGTTTAGGTGAAATAGGGGTGACAAAGTGTATGGAACCCTTACTTAGGCAACATTTTATGCCGAATATAGTAGATAATTATTTATATTATCAAGAAAGATTTATTGAATTATAAGTAGGAATAATCCTACCGTGACATGTATTATTGCCATCAAGATAACATTGCTAGTGATATATCATTTTCAGATATAAATCTTAATGCCTGATGTTGAGTAAAGACCTGCCAGTCGGAGAAGTGTCATGTCGGATGAAATGAAACTCGAATCAGCAGATGGGCTGCTATTACAGCAAATGGCCAGCCTGCGGGATATCATCGATAACAATTCTGACTGGATCTGGGAAGTCGATACGCAGGGGCGTTATGTTTTCTCTTCCAATAAATGCATCGAGTTTCTCGGTGTTCCACCTGAAAAAGTATTAGGCAAAACGCCTWTTGACTTCATGCCACCTGATGAAGCCAAACGGGTTGGCGAGCAGTTTGCTGCTATCGTCGAACGACGCGCGCCATTCGGCGGTTTGCTGAACCGTAATATTCGCCCTGACGGGACGGAAGTCATTCTTGAAACCAGCGGTGTTCCGCTGTTTGACAACGAAGGTAATTTCCGGGGTTATCGGGGGATCGATCGTAACCTGACCAGCCTTGATCAGGCTCCGGGTCAGCGCCTCTTCCAGCTTGAAACCATTTATTCCAATGCGCCGGTCGGCCTGTGTTTTATCGACCTGCAAATGCGCTACGTCACCGTAAACGATGCCATGGCGAATATTATCGGTTTACAACCTTACGAAGCGATTGGTCGTAAAGTCGGCGTGTTTCTGCC